>JAKSBO010000210.1 GCA_022361095.1 Desulfobacterales bacterium
TCATGGTTACCCGGTACATAATAGACGGGAATACCCATTTTGGACATCACCTCCAGATAACGGGGATAAAGGTTTAAATCATCACCCACGTTATCCCCCATGGAGATACAAAAACTTGCCTTTGTGCCCTGTACTTCTTTAACCAAAGAATCCCTTAAAAAGTTAATTTCACGGTCATTGTACACCTGGGTATCACCGGTGATAATGGCCTTGAAAAAAAACTCCTTGCCGGCTCTGTACAAAGGGAAATTAACCATGTTCGGCAGTAAGCCGGTGGGTTCAATGCCCCTGAATCTTTGGATTTCATCCGGAGAACCCGCCGGTTTATGGATATAGCTGAACTGCGGCAGATTGTTTTCATCCACGGGTGTCATCCACCCACTGGGCTTGACGACAAAAACAACCATGTCGTCATAAGCAGGCAACTCATAGTTGCCTTTTTTGTCGGTTTGGGTGACCTCTTTGCCGTTTGATACACATACGTCAGAAATGCCACGTTCCCAAGTCTCCTGAATACCATTTTCGTTCCGGTCCCAGAATACTTTACCTGTAACTGTCTTTGCTGCTTCAGCTTGATTTGTCAGCATGCCCAGCAGTAAGCCCACTGAGAGTGCTATTGCGCCTTTTTTCATCAAAATCCCTCCACGATTTTAACATTACAATAATAAAATAGATTGTAGCTTTTTAAATTTTCTAACGGTTTTCTTTTAAATTTTAGATCGTTACCCCCCTCCTCTGCCAAAGTTTTTATTTATCCACAGGTATTGCAACGTGGGGTTTGGGAACCATGGTCAAACCTAATTTTGATCTTGATATTGCTGCAATTAACGGCACGTTAAATTCAGGACGAACCGGCCATTATTTGTGCTGATATCCATATCAAGGCAATGTTCATCAAACATTGCCGGCAAATTAAATTTTAATTGGAAATCGGATAGCTGAAATTAAGAGGCGGTTTGTATTTAGCGCCTGAACGGCAACCCGGGACTGGACGAAAAGCTGCCCGGATGCAAGGCGCATAAAAATTTGAAACCGGGGCAACCTCATGGTTGTAAGGCTTTCAAGTTTTTATGCAACGCCGCAGGTGGGTGACGTTTGGTTCAATCATTAGTTATTTTATAGTGGCAGAGGGGATCAGCAAGGTGGTCATTGGATCATGTTCACGATTTTTAACCACACGGATTTCACCCAATTTTGGATATAAGGTTTTGATGAAATCCAGATATATTTTTTCCAGGTTGGCTTCAGGGTTCTTTTTATATGCTTGATAACGGGAAGAAAACCGCGCCGCTTGCCCTTCGGCGGCAAGAATTTTTTTGCTTTTATACGCACGGGCGCTCTGGACAATGGCATTGGCCTCAGATCTGGCCGCAGGCACAGCGCGGTTATATTTTCCCTGGGCCTGATTCAGTACTTTTTTCTTTTCCACCTCCGCGTTGATCACCTTATCAAAATACTGTTGAACTTTTTCCGGCGGGGTGATTTCCTTGATCTCCAGAAACGTCAGGCGTATGCCGGTATTAAATTGCGCAAGTTTACTAATCAATTCCGTCTGAATATCCAACTCAAGCTGCTTTTTTCCAAACGTTAAAATTTTGTCAATTTCCAAACAGGCCAAATGGTGGACAATCAGGTCGGCGGTGCAACATTCCATAAAGTAAGCAGGGTTTGTGATCCCATAAAGATATTGTACCGGATCATCAATGGTGTATTTGATGACCAGGGTGATGGCGATAATATTGTTATCTCCGGTGATACAATAGGGAACCAGTTTGGTTTTCCGGAAAAAAACCCCCGAGGCACCATTATGATTTGCCTCATCCTGGAACCCCGAGCTGAAATCCCTAATAACAAGGGTTTTCACCTCTCTGACCGGTACAATGTCAATTTTATCTATGGGCCAGGGCAATTTGTAATGCAGGCCCGGCAGCACCCGGGGTTCAACTATTTTGCCGAAACGGGATAGAACGCCGACCGCATCCCCTTTAATCTGATAGATCCCGCTCAGGCAATATATGACCAGCGCCAGGATAAAAAGCCATTTTAAATAAATGTGTATCAGTTGCCGGCCTGCTTTTGTCAAAGCCTGGTGGATAACGCCGCCTTTTCTCATCTCGGATTTTCCAAGTTCTTTTTGGGATCTAATTGAAGATATTTAAACAGTTCGGAATCGGTGGAAAGAATCAGGGTGGTGTCCTTTCCCAATATGCTGCCGTAGGTTTCAAGAGACCTGAGAAACGTAAAAAACTCACCGCCTTCTCCATAGGCTTTGGTGTATATCTCCATGGCCTGCTTATCGCCCTCCCCTTTCAGGATAAGGGCTTGCTTCTGGGCTTTTGCTTTTATTTCCTGGGCCTGCTTTTCGGCTTCAATGGATATTTTTTCGGCAGCCTCATAGCCTTCGGCCTTTATTTTATCCGCTTCTTTGATGCGTTCAGAGCGCATCCGTTCATAGACTGAATTGATGACCACCGACGGATAGGCCAGCCGCTTTACACCGGTACGCTGTATTTTGATACCATATTGCCGGATACTGTTTTTATTGGCCGTTTCGGTGATCTGTTCCTCAATTTCATCGAGAAGGACCTTCCGGGCATCCGTATTGATGATGTTGTCAATGGTGTAATCCGCCAGGACAATACTCAATTTTGAGTTGACGATATCGCCGAGTTTGAGCACGGCATTGGATGTCTGTCCCATGGCCTGGAAAAATAATAACGGGTCATAAATTTTCCATAACACATAACAACTGATGATGATCGGTTTCTTATCACCAAGCAGCAACTGGGTCGGCTGGGTTTCAAACAGATCGGAACGCTTGTTGAACCGGTTTATCTTCTCAAAAAAACCGGGCAGCTTGATTTGCAGTCCTGCAGTTTCAATGATCCGGGCAGGCCGCCCGAACCGGGTGAGTATAACCAGCTCATTTTCTGCCACCGTAAACAGGGATAAATAGGTAAGCAGCGCGGCCAGAATCCCTAAACCGGTCATCGCAATCCGAACGTTTAATCGTTGTAAAATAATTGAAATTGTCATTGAGCGTCACTTCCTTTAGAAAAGCTGCGCGGTACCACAAAATTTTCCAGGTACAAAAGATTCCCGGTAACGCCGCTTTTGGGGTCCACAAGTAAGAGTTTTTTTCCTTCAAGTGTTTTAGCGGCAGTTTCCAGGACCATTAAATTTTTAATTACGTTCATCCCCTGTTGAAACGCCTGATAGCGAAGCTGGTAATTGGTTGCATCACCTTGCGCAGTCTCTTGTTTTTCCGTAACATAGCCCCGGGCTTCGCTGATTGTCCGCTGCCCCCGGACCCGCTCCCTGGATTGTATGGAAGCGGCTTTTCGTTGTGCATAATTCAGGCTGGTAACCTTAAGCTGATTGGCGGCTACAACATTTTCAAAGGACTCTGCCAGGTTGATGGGCGGATGCAAATCCCGCAGGCAAAAGGAAACGATCTCCACACCGATTCCCAGTTCGTCACTTTGCTGCTGAAGCTGTTGGCTCAATTGCCGGGTCCAGGCATCCCTTTTGTTTAATATCAGGTCATAAAATGCCGTTTGGGAGAACATATGGCTGAGCAACTGCAGAGACAAAGATGACAGCATTTTCTCAGGGACACCGTCTTCATAGTGAAGATAGTAGCCATGGTAATCTTTAACCCTGTAATGAATAATAATGTAGGGCAGAAAAAGGTTATTATCTCCTGAAATAAAGGCTTTATTATCTCCATGGTCCCTGTTCCAAATCATTGCGGAATCCTGGGTCGTGCTGTTGCCGACAACCAGGGATTGAATGGATTCCGTGTTAAAACGGATCACTTGGTCTATGGGATAAGGCAACTTCAGGTGCAGTCCGGGACCGATATCATATGATCTGTTAATGACTGAGCCGAAACGAAGCAGCAAGGCTTTTTCATTGCTTTGCACGGTATACACGGCACTTGAGCAGACCCCTAGGGCAAAGACTGCAATGGCCGCGCGAACCGACCACTGCGCTGTTTTCCGGA
>JAKSBO010000521.1 GCA_022361095.1 Desulfobacterales bacterium
CCCTTGACCCGGTCCCCCACCCTGCCCCGGGCACTGAGTACGATAATAGGGGTATTTTTCCCCTTGGCCCGTAATTTTTCTATGAGGGCAAACCCATCCATACCCGGCAACATGATATCGACAATCAAGGTATCAAAATCGGCACCCAACGCCATATCAAGGCCGTCCGGACCTGTACCGGCCACATCCACGGCAAAGCCGGAAGCCTTTAAGCCCTTTTCAACAAACCTGGCTATTTTTTCATCATCTTCCACCAAAAGCAGTCTCATGGCAATATCATCCTATTCTCCAATAATCTTTACCAGCACCCGTTTTCTTCTGCGGCCGTCAAACTCGCCATAAAAGATTTGCTCCCAGGTGCCGAAATCAAGCCGGCCGTCGGTGACGGCCACCACCACTTCCCGCCCCATGATCTGGCGCTTCATATGTGCGTCCGCGTTGTCTTCCCCCACATTGTGCCGGTACTGGGCAACCGGTTCATGGGGGGCCAGCTTCTCAAGCCAGAGATCATAATCATGGTGAAGCCCGGACTCATCATCATTAATGAACACCGAAGCTGTGATGTGCATGGCATTGCACAAAAGCAAGCCGTTTTGAATACCGCTTTGGGCAAGGCATTGTTCAATGTCAGGGGTAATATTAATGAATGCCCTGCGGCCCGGCACTTCAAACCAGAGCTCTTCTCTGTAATGTTTCATAATTCATCCTTGGTATATTCGCTTGTTGTGTTCGTTTGAAAGACAGGTTAAAATTTATAATAACAGAAATATTATTACACCCTATACGGATTAATCAATACCGGGGGTGGTTTTTCACTTCTTTGTGATTGCATAAGTTTTTCAAATTAACCAGGGATGCAGAAAATTATTTGCCGGATTCCTTTTGTTACACCCATCGCATCTATTATGGCAGGAGAATTTTATGTGTATAAATCGCAGTATTATCAGGCTGGCCGCAAAATCCACAGGTATCAGCGAAAAGGATCTGACAGCGTTCTTTGCCGATGGACAGCAACAGGCGTATCGGCCCAATGAATGGATATACCACGAATCAACCCCCCAAAGGTGGGTGGGTATCATTCTCAGCGGGGAGGTGGAACTGGTGCGTGGGCTCCATGGTTTTTCCCGCAAAATCGGCTCCATGGTGGCAGGCTCCATCATCAGCGAAGATACGATTTTAGGAGATGATTCACATACCAATGGCGCCTTTACCCGAAACGGCGTAAAAATTTGTCAGATATCACGGGAAAAAATTGACGGGTTCAGAGAAACCGAGCCCGATTTCTTCTACAGGATTGTCTCCCGGATCGCCATCGGCATTAATCGTCGCATGCACATGCTTGCCAACAGACTCTTTGAAAACAAAAAAAACGATACGGTGACCACAAGCGGATTTCGCCAGGAACATGACTCATTAGGCACACGTGACATTTCCAATGATGTATATTACGGTGTGCAGACCCAGCGTGCCATGGAAAATTTTGCCATTTCCGGGGCACATATCAATAACTTCGAACATATGGTCGAAGCGCTGGCCATGGTCAAAAAAGCTGCGGCCCTGGCCAATCACGAACTGGGCAGGATTGATCAAACCAAAATGGAAGCCATAACCCAGGCCTGCGATGAAATCCTTTACGGCAAACTCCACGACCAGTTCACCGTTGACATGTTTCAAGGGGGTGCCGGAACCTCCACCAATATGAATGCCAACGAGGTCATTGCTAATCGTGGCCTGGAGATCATGGGGCATAATAAAGGCGAATACCAGTACCTTCACCCCAACGACCATGTTAACTGCTCCCAATCCACCAATGACGCCTACCCCACGGCGATAAAGCTGGCAGTACTACTCTCCCAAAAAAATCTGGTCCGGGCCATGGAAGAGTTGCGCAATTGCCTGGAAAAAAAAGCCGAAGAGTTCAAAGACGTACTGAAAATGGGGCGCACCGAGAATCAGGACGCCGTTCCCATGACCCTGGGGCAGGAGTTCAGTGCCTATGCGGTCATGATTGACAGCGCCATCAGTTCCATCACCCAGGCAGCCGAGGCGTTTCGGGATGTAAACATGGGTGCAACAGCCATCGGCACAGGTATAAACAGTCCGCCGGGTTATGCCAACCTGGTGGTGGAAAGGCTCACGGAGGTCAGTGGTTTTCAGTTGCGCAGGGCCAAAAATCTGGTGGAAGCCACCCAGAATGCCGGTATTTTTGTTCACATGTCTGCCAATCTCAAACTTGCGGCCGTTCAAATTTCAAAAATATGCAATGATCTTCGCTGGCTCTCTTCGGGTCCCCGCTGCGGCCTCAATGAAATTAATCTGCCCCCCATGCAGCCGGGCTCTTCCATTATGCCAGGCAAGGTAAATCCGGTGATTCCGGAATTGATGAACCAGATCTGTTATCAGGTCATGGGGTATGACACGGTTGTATCCATGGCAGCCGAAGCCAGTGAACTGGAGCTGTGTATGGGCGAGCCGATCATTGCATTTGACCTGCTGCACGGCATGATGATCCTTAAAAACGGGTGCATCACACTGGTTGCACGGTGCATCAGCGGCATTGAAGCCAACAGGGATGTATGTCAAAGCTATGTTCAGACCAGTATCGGATTGGTCACCGCATTGGTTCCGCTAATTGGTTATGAGCAGTCTGCATCCATTGCAAAGGAAGCACTCAAAACAGGTGAGAGTGTATATAACCTGGTACTGAACAAAGGGCTGCTGACCAGAACGCAACTCAATGACATGCTGCGCCCGGAAAATATGACCGACCCCAGGGAAATTTAAAACAATTACTGCGCGAACAACTGGGTACTGATATAACGTTCCCCTGTGTCACACACAATAAAAACAATATTTTTCCCCGGATGCTTAAGCCCTGTCTGAAAGGCCGCATGGAAGTTGGCACCCGACGAGATGCCGCAAAGAATGGCGCACGATCGGGCTAGTTTTCTGGCGCCTTTCATGGCATCGTCTCCCTTGACCGTAAAAATCCGGTCAACGATATCCCGATTCAGGTTGGCCGGGACAAAACCTGGACCAATACCCTGAATTACATGGGGTCCGGCTTTACCGCCGGAAAGCACGGGCGAGTCTGCCGGTTCCACGGCAATGGAGATAAGATCCGGGTGTTTGCCTTTGAGATATTCCGTCACACCGGTCAAGGTACCGCCGGTGCCTACCCCGGCTGCAAAAATATCAACCCGGACCTGGGCCGCTTCCCAAATCTCCGGACCTGTTGTTTTTTTGTGGACAGCCGGGTTGGCAGGATTTGAAAACTGGTCAGGCGTAAAGGCATTTTCGTGGGTTTCCACAATTTCAGCCGCTTTATCCACAGCCCCCCGTATGCCGAGG
>JAKSBO010001096.1 GCA_022361095.1 Desulfobacterales bacterium
CCTTTATCCCTTCGCTCATCAACTCCGCCGCCACAGCCCTTCTCATGACGGATTTACCCGAGCCCACACCGCCGACAACGGCGACAAACCCGCCGTACTTAGCCGAATCCAGCATCATCTCTTTCAGGAATCTGTGTTCCGAAGACATGAAAATATCTTTCTCACTGGTGACATCGTTCAAAAACGGATTTTTGAACAATTTATAATGCTTCATGGTGCTGCTTAAAATCATCTCAATATCCTTTCTGCTGTTGAGTTTAAGCGGGTTTCCCCTGGGAAGAACAATGGTGTTGTTCCCGCCGGTATTTTCAAATAATCGCCCCGTGTACCGGTCCCAGATGGCACTGATTTCAAGGCCTTGCCCTGAAAGCCATGCCATGGCAGACTCACTGCCGGTCACCCATGTTTCAATTTTATCTTTAAGCCGGTGCCTGGGTATTTCGCGTTTAGGCATATAATCGTGAATACACACCCGGATCACGGTGTCCCTGGACACGCCGATCTGGGCCGCAAAAGACTCCTGGGGCACGTTGATATCAATTAGCAGCCGCTTTAAGCGTATCATCGCCGTCTCCTTTAAATGCCAGTCCCCCTAACGAATTCACATACACGTTGCCGTCCGCCATGGCCCCGGCCAGGGCATCCCGCTCCGCCAAAGATATCGATTTACCGTATTTCGCCCGGATAGCCCGGTTCAACGCCGGGGTGAGCTCTCCGGTGCTCATCAGGGATTTAAACAGCTCCATCATGGGAATCCTGCGCTCTTCCACTGATTTCACATCAATCGACATGGGGGTGGAGGTCCGCGGCATAAAATCCGTCTCAATCCGGTCCGCCTGCCCCCCGAACACATGCAGCCCGGCAAACGGCGAATCACCCTTTTTCCGGTCCTCGCCGTAAGCCAGATTGTCAATCACCTTTATCTGCTGGTCCCGGACGCTTTCCGGCATGGATTTGTACGTTTCGCCGATCACCGCCGCATCTGCGTCAAATCCGCCTGCCGCCTCTTTGATGGGCCGGACGTCATACTCAATATCATTAAATTTCACCACAATGGCCGGCCACGAAAACGGCTTGAAAAAGGCCAGGACTTTGGACGCGTTGGGTATGATGCCTTTCACATGCGTGACCCGGTACCGCTCCCCCCTGAACCGGATGGAGCAATCACCGTATACCCTGCACTCCCGTGAAGGCGCGGTAAATATGTTCTGCAGAACCGCCATGTCCGGACACTCCCGAAGCTGATCCTCCCGGATCTTCATCCAGCATGGTGTTCGCGGTGTTTTAAACCGGGAATGAATGAACTTTTTTGACGCATTCATGAACGCACACCAGTCCAGGGCATAGTGGTTCAGTTCATCTATGCAGGATACCGACTGAATCCGCAGCTTGGACTCAAAGTACATCTCCACATGATTCTGAGCCCGCTCCACCGACCCCTGGCGCATGGGGTTGTTCGGCAGGCCGAGCAAAAAATCCACATCCATGTTTTTTAAAAATTCAAGGATCGGCCCGCTCACGTTGGCGGCCCCCTTGTCCATCATGAGAATTTTAGGCACGCCCCGGAACGGGAACTTCTCCTGATTGGCCTTGGGCAGCCAGGCGCTTGCCAGGAAATCAAACAAGTTGGCCATGGTTTCGCCCTTGGCAATGTAATATTTAACGAAA
>JAKSBO010000895.1 GCA_022361095.1 Desulfobacterales bacterium
AGTACTAAATCTTAAGCGTGGATCTTCAGCATATTTATCGTAGTCTGAACCTGTTAAGCTTAAGTAATCTGTTTCACCGTTCTCAAATAACTGAACACGAGCAGTTTTATCTTCTACAACACGCTCTTCAACTGTTGTAGGAACATAATAACTAGCAATTGCATAATCTTCGCGTTTTTCATATTTTCTGTACTGGTCTCTAACCCACTCAACTAGCTTATAAACACCAGATGAAGGAGTTGTATCTAAAGATGTACCATAGTTATTTTCAGTTTTATCTTCGTCTAAGTAGCATTCATTAAATAACTCTAAATGAATTGGAGATGTTGGTCCACCACCAGAGAAGTTTAGGTAGAAGTCAATCTCAGGAATAGCAAACTCTAATTTTAACTCTAGAGTATTTTTGTCTAAAGCCTTAATTCCAACCTCAGACCAATCAGTAACTTCGCCTTTGAAGTAATTAAGAGCATTTACAACACTTACGTCTTCTGTAAAGCTCGCAGTTCTTGTATTTGCTAATTTAGGATCTAATAAAATTTTGTATGATTCCTCATATGTTTCGGCTGTTATAGGTGTACCATCAGCAAATGTTACACCATCTCTGATTTTAAATGTCCAAGTTAAACCATCTTCACTTCTAGTAGGTAGATCTACAGCATGGTCACCAATAAGCTTATAATTTTCGATCTCTTTGTCGTAAATCATAGCTAAAAGGTTACCGTAGATATTGCCCATTACTCCGCTTTCAGCAGATGTCTCATAGATAAACTGGTTTAAAGTTGTTACCTTTGCACCTGTTTCTCTTAAAACACGTGGCCCATCATTTACTGGCTCATCAGGGTCAGTTACAGCATCTTTTACACAACCAGTTGCAACTAACGCAAACATTAAAACAATCAACAATAGTGGATAAAGTTTTTTCAAGAATAAACCTCCTTAAAGTTCTACTTATTTCAATCGAGTTTACTCGATTAAGCCTAAATAAATATCCATAGCAGTATTTTTATATTTTTATGCTTTGGATTAATGTTGAGCTACTTATGTAATTCTGTTATATTAAATACAAAACTAACAAAGGAGAATATAATGAAATTTACGCTTCCCTTGTCTATCATTCTTGCTGCTTTATATGCCTTATCTAATCCTGCAGCCAATTTTTTTAGCAATTTA
>JAKSBO010000752.1 GCA_022361095.1 Desulfobacterales bacterium
GGTGGTCTTTTTTATGGACCTTCAGATGCTCAGTCAGATAGCTGATTCTATGGGTTAAAATGGCCACCTGAACTTCAGGTGAACCGGTGTCGGACTCATGGAGCTTGAATTTTTCAATCATCTCCTCTTTGTTTTCTGCAAGTAGTACCACTGTAACACTCCTTTATTTGGAATACATTAAAATTCGATGTCATACAGATGCAAGCAGTTCACGCAAATTGTCTTTTATCCAATATTCCATTCAGAAAAGAGACAATAAACAACCCGGACATCGAAAAGATCGCCTGATATTTTTATCAGTTAACCATTAAAAACGCAACAATATTTGTATGTTTCCCCGGATTTATCCGGGATGACGATGGCCAGCAGATTATCGCCGGCGTCCAGCACCCGAATATCGGAAATCGTGTTTTGGATTCCGTTGTGATCATCGCCAATCGGCAAGTTGGCAGGCATGGGAAGTTCTGCCGCAGACAAGGGCTGGCCATACTTAATTTTTCCGGCGGTTTTGCTGTCTGCAATAATGGCCGGAAGAAATCCCAGACACCGGGACATGGATATAAATCGGGATTCGATATCCAAAAGCGGCATCTTTTCAAAACGGTCAAGACCCACCGCATCTTCAATTTTAAACTGGCCGGCCCGGGTACGCTGCAATGCAGATAAATGGGCCCCGCACCCCAGTTCCGCCCCGATATCATGGGCCAGACTGCGAATATAGGTGCCCCCCGAGCAGGTCACCGGCATGTCAAACACCGGATAGCCGTTGGCATCCGTACGAAAATTCTCCATGGCAATGGCCATGATCTCAATGGGCCGGGGCGGCTTTTCAATCACCTGGCCCTGGCGGGCCAGTTTATACAAAGGCTGACCTTTATGCTTCAGAGCCGAATAAGCCGGCGGAATCTGCTCCTGGTGCCCCAAAAACCCGGTCACCACATCTTTGACCAGATCCGCCCCCAGAGCGCCAAGATGATCAAAAGGCGCTGTGTGGGTAACCGTGCCGGTGCAATCATAGGTGTCGGTTTCGATGCCGAGGGTAACCTGGGCACAATACCCTTTCACACCTTTTAGAAAATACTTTGAAATCCGTGTGGCCTGACCCACGGCAATGGGCAGAACCCCTGTGGCAAAGGGATCCAAAGTTCCCGTATGCCCGATCTTTTTAACTTTCAGCAGGCGCTTAAGCCGGTTGACCACCCCGGCAGAAGAGATGCCCTGGGGTTTGTTTACAACAAGAATACCGTTTTTCATTCAGCAGGATCACCAAAAGGCGCATCCGGAATGTCGGCGCCCGTATCCCGGTCCTCCCCCTTGGGGGCGGCATCAATCAGGGCATCCAAACGGGCAGCCTCGTCAAAGGAGTCATCATGGATAAAGCGCAGGTCCGGCATGATTCGCAAGCCCAGCTTCGGGGCAATATTTTTTTTAATAAACCCCTTTGATTTCTGAAACCCTTCCAGGGCTTCACGAATCCTTTTTTTACCCCCAAACACCGTAACATAGACATAGGCCAGACTAAGATCCGGGGACATTCTCACACCGGAAATCGTTGCCATCTCCATTCTGGGGTCTTGCATCTTTTTGGACAAAAGCTCTGTTATGGCCTGCTGAATCTGTATGGAGACCCGCTCGGCACGTGCATAGGGTTTCATAGACCTGTCCTGCTATCCCTGGTATTTAACTTCTTCAACTTCATAGCATTCAATGGCATCACCCACCTTGATATCATTATACTTTTCAAGGCCGATACCGCATTCATATCCCTGTTCAACTTCCTTGACATCATCCTTGAACCTGCGCAAAGAAGACAGTTCGGTATCACACTTGATAATACCGTCACGCAGCAGGCGGACTTTTTTGCCGCGCACCACCTTGCCTTCCGTAATACCGCATCCGGCAATGGTCCCGATTTTGGGAACCACAAAGGTGTCCCGGACTTCTGCCCGGCCAATGATATTCTCCTGAAAGGTGGAGGGCATCATGCCGTCAAGGGCGGCCTTAATATCGTTGATCACATCATAGATGATGTCATAGAAGCGCATGTCCACATTTTCATCTTTGGCCAGCTTACGGATCTGGGGTGTGGGCCGGACATTAAACCCAACGATAATGGCATCGGAAACGGCAGCCAGGGACACATCAGACTCATTGATGGTGCCCACGCCGGAATGCACAATTTTAACGTCCACTTCTTCCTTGGCCAGATCTTTGAGGGAATCATTAAGCGCTTCAATGGACCCCTGGACATCGGCCTTGACAATAAGTTTAAGCTCTTTAATTTCGGCTGTGCCAAGATTTTCGAACATTTTCTGCAGATTGGCCCGGCTCTTCTTGGCCAGCTCCTTGGCCCGCTGTTTCTGCATACGGTGGCCGGCAATCTGTTTGGCATCCTTATCCGACGCCACAGCCACAAACTCGTCACCGGCGTCGGGAACGCCGGCCAATCCAACAATTTCCACAGGAGTGGAAGGCCCGGCAGATTCAACCCGGCTGCCGGAATCATCAATCATGGCCCGGATATGACCGGAATGAAGACCGCATACAATGGGGTCACCGTCTTTCAAGGTACCCTGTTTCACAAGTACGGTGGCCACGGCACCACGGCCGATATCCAGACGGGACTCCACGACATAGCCCGTGGCATTCCGGTCTGCATTGGCCTGCAATTCAAGAACTTCGGCCTGGAGCAGCACCATTTCAAGCAGTTCATCAATGCCCTCACCGGTTTTTGCAGAGACCTTTACAAAGATAACATTTCCGCCCCACTCTTCGGACAGCAGATCGTATTCGGACAATTCACGCATAATACGGTCCGGGTCAGCACCTTCCTTGTCCATCTTATTCACAGCCACAACCACAGGTACGCCTGCGGCCTTGGCATGATTGATGGCCTCAACCGTCTGGGGCATGACACCATCATCGGCCGCCACCACCAGAATAACAATATCCGTAACCTGGGCACCCCTGGACCGCATGGCTGTAAATGCGGCATGGCCCGGCGTATCAAGAAAGGTGATCCGTCCGCCGTTGTGCGTTTCCACATTGTAAGCGCCAATGTGCTGGGTAATGCCACCGGCCTCGCCGCTCGTGATTTTGGATTCCCGGATCACGTCCAGCAATGAGGTTTTACCATGGTCAACATGCCCCATGATTGTAACCACAGGCGGACATGCCTCCAGGTTTTCTTTATCTTCCGCCTCGGGTACGACATTGAGCAATGCCTCTTCTTCAAAACTTGCCTTTTCCACTTCAAACTCAAATTCAGCAGCCACAAGGGAGGCGGTGTCGAAATCAATGGTCTGGTTCACCGTAGCCATCACGCCCATACCCATAAGCTTGACGATCATTTCGTTGGCTTTGATGCCCATACGCTTGGCAAGCTCTGCCAGCTCAATAGCCTCATCTATTTTTACACGGCGTTTAATTGCCTTGGGCGTTGTAATCTGGGTTTTCTGAAAACTGCCTTGCTTACCCTTGGGATCTTTTTTACCCTTTTTCTTTCGGCCGCCCCTGCCCCGGTAGAGGTCATTGCCTTCCACAACAGATTTTTTCTTACGCCGCTTTTTCCTGGAGCCGGGCCCGTCAGCGACTTGAAGGTCTTCACGGCTCTTTCCCCGCTTACGGTCATTGGGCGCACCGACAGGCGGCACATCAAAGCCTTGACCTGAAAGATCCGGAGCGCCGGTGTCTGCCGCCGGCTGTTTGCGTGCAGGCCGGTCATGATCATTTCCCGAACCTGAATGATGTTCTCCGGCTTTCATTCGTTTTATATTTTCCAAAACCATGGGATCTGCAACCCTGACGATTTTGGCAGGGGTCGTTTTTTTCTTTTTCTTTTTACGTTTACCCTGGTTATTTTCCTCGTCGGAGGATTCGTCTTCACCGGACTGTGTCGCATTCGGTTCCTGCCCAGGAGAGGCTTTCCGGTCATCATCCGCCGACTCCGGATGGGCCTCGCCCTCCCCGGAACCTACCGCTTCGGGTTTAATATCTTTAGTTTCAGTATCATCAGTTTCGGATTCAATTTCGGAAACAGGAGCCATGGAGGTTTCAGCGGCCTCCTTTTCCGGTGATTTTACCGGCGGCTCATCCGCTGCTTCTGCGGAAGCTTTTTCAATTTTTTCTTCAACTGCCACAGGCTCATTTTCAGGTTCCGGGGCCGGCGGCTCTTCAACCTTGGCAGGCTTGATGATCTTTGCAGGTTCGCTGGCTTTAGACATAATCTTCTTGGCTGGCCGTTTCACGTCCTTCTCTTTCTTTTTTGGGGATTCCGGCACATCCTCACTGCCCTGGGCCTCCGGTTCTTCCGGCTGCACCGCTGTAACAGCATCATCTTCCAGCCCCTTAATCGCTTGCTGGTCACCAGACTCTTGAACAGCCGGTTCTTCGGGTTCTATGGAATCGTTCATATCCGCGCCTCTCTCCGGCCCTTCCGCCTGAGAGACGGTTTTTGTCCTGCGCCTTCGGATCACCGAGGGACGAACTTTAACCTCATTGGAGCGCTTCTTTTTACCCAACAAATTCTGTTTGACAGCCGCGACGTCACTGTTACCCAGAGCACTCATATGGCTTTTAGCATCTATTTCCAGCTCTTTAAGCTTTTCAAGAAGCTGTTTGTTTGTCATGTTCAGATCTTTAGCTAACTCGTATACCCTGACCTTGGCCATTCGTTGCCCCCAGTAATCCTCTATAGTTTATTCTTTTGAAATTCGTTCCCCGCGTTACCGATGCAACAATCCTCATTCATCTGATTTTTCAACCGGTTCCTCTTCAACATCAGCAAACGTTTCCCCTTCACCGGCATTATTTTCCACATCAGTGTCGGCCTCCTGAGAAGGTGCAGGTTTCAGCAATTCTTCCCGGGCCCTTTCCCGCTCTTCTTCCATCAGACGCCCTGCTTCGTCTATCATTGCCTGGGCATCTTCTGCGGAAATACCCAAAAAAGCCGCAATATCCTCGGGTATGGCATCCATGACATCCAGAAACGAAGAATAACCTGCTTTAAACAGCAACTCTGCTGCCGGCAGTCCCACTGTAGACAATTTCATTAAACTGTCGTACCCCTCCTTGACCTCCCGGCTATACTCTTCTTCGCTGGTAACCTCAAGGTGCCAGCCGGTAATCTCACAGGCAAGGGATACATTCTGACCGCCCTTGCCTATGGCAATGGAGAGATATTCATCATTAACAATTACTTCCATGGACTGGTTGTCTTCATCAATGATAACCCTTGCAATTTCAGCCGGGGACAAAGCATTGCATACGAACCTTGCAATGTCCGGACTCCACTGAACAATATCGATCTTCTCGCCCCGCAGCTCCTGAACAATATTTTGAACCCGGTTGCCTTTAACCCCTACACAAGCCCCTACGGGGTCTACGTCCGAATCAATTGAGGAGACGGCAATTTTTGCCCTGACGCCAGGCACACGCGCAGCCCCTCTTATGGAGACAATGCCTTCCGCCACCTCAGGTACTTCGGTTTTAAACAATTCAACCAAAAACTCAGGATGGGTGCGGGACAGCAGAATTTGGGCACCTTTGGATTCTTCCAACACATCAAGGACATAAGCGCGGATACGGTCACCCCGTTTATAGCTTTCCTTGGGCATCTGCTCCCGTGGCCGCAGCACGGCCTCGGCCTGGCCCAGATTAATGATAATAGCGCCCCGGTCAAACCGCTGGACAATGCCGTTAATTATTTTTCCTTTTTTATGGATAAAATTCTCATATACGGCATTACGTTCCGCTTCCCGCATTTTCTGTATGATCACCTGTTTTGCGGACTGTGCTGCAATGCGGCCGAACTCCTCGGTATCCATTCGAATTCCCAAAGAGTCGCCGATTTCACATTCAGGGTCAAATTCGAGTCCTTCCTCCAGGGTCAACTCGCTGTCCGCATATTCAACCTCCTCAACGACCTCCTTAAAATGGAAAACTTCAACATCTCCGCTTTTTTCATCATAATGGACTTCGATATCCGCCCTTGGGCCGATCTTTTTTCTAGCGGCAGAAACAATAGCCTCTTTCAAGGTATTAATAAGGATGGCTGCATCAATACCTTTTTCTCGGCTTACCTGATCAATCACCCTTTTTATGTCTGTAATAAACATGTTAAATGCTCTCCATTTTACTGACCTGCAAGAATTGCCCGCGTGATATTGTTTCCGGAAATATTAAAGGATCTGCCGTCAAACGCAATCGTCACAGAATCATCATTTATCTTCTCAAGAATTCCGGTGAATTTTTTTCTTCCCTCCATGGCCTCATGGGTTTCAATTTTAATTCGCTCACCCTGGAATCTGATAAAATCCGCCTTTGTTTTTAAGGGACGGGTTGGACCAGGGGAAGACACTTCCAGGCGGTAGGGACCGATATCCGCAATATGGATATCGATCAAGTCCCCAAGTTCCCGGCTAACGGCCACACAATCATCCAGTCCAACCCCTTTGGGTTTGTCAATATATACCCGGACAAATTTCTGCCGATTATGGACAACACTTTCGATGTGTACCAACTCCAACCCCAAAGAATCAATCAGAGATTCGGCTATCGCCTGAACTTGCTGTTCAACAACACCGGGTTTTTTAATGTTTATAAAATCCATATCCTGCAGCAACCATCCTTTTTCCACAAATACAAAAACGGGCAGATGCCCGTTCCCAATACTAACACGCTCAAAAATCCTCACCGAAATATCAGGTTCAGATCATATCTTTCCCTTAAACAAGTGGAACAAATCTGCCGGCCCGTACCAAATTAATTTGGAGCGGGCAACGAGGCTCGAACTCGCGACATCAAGCTTGGGAAGCTTGCACTCTACCAACTGAGTTATGCCCGCACGTTAGCGGCTCACTATAACAGTGCATCTTA
>JAKSBO010000029.1 GCA_022361095.1 Desulfobacterales bacterium
AGTTTCGGCGGCGGGCTCTCGGTGGATACCGGCGGGGTGGATGATGCCGGATACCCCGTTGAAATTGAGATCAGCTATGATGCAAAGGTCCGGCGTGTCCAGGCCACGGCTTATATTGCCCTTGCTGATTTTATCTATGCCGGCGGTACGGTTAATATTCAAAAGGAGAGCCTGACGGTCTCCGTGTCGGACGGCAGCGGATCTTCGGAAAATGTGGATGTTGAGGTGCTGCGCATCGGCGCTGAGAACCTTGCGGCCTTTGCCGGTGTGAACGGTCCCTATATAAATGATGACGG
Source organism: Desulfobacterales bacterium (assembly GCA_022361095.1). Classification (GTDB taxonomy): domain Bacteria; phylum Desulfobacterota; class Desulfobacteria; order Desulfobacterales; family Desulfobacteraceae; genus Desulfobacter. The sequence goes on from JAKSBO010000029.1 coordinate 297, forward strand.
ATCGCAGAATAGTGCGGCCATGGGAATTTCCCTTGGCGGGGTCAGCCTGGCCATGGCGTGGATGAAGACCGCATCGCCCGACGGCACCGGTTCCGATTTAAGAACCTGGACTGCATTAAAGGCAGAGGCGGGCCTGGCCTCTTTTGTGGGGGTGGACGGCCTTGAGGTTGAACTTACAGATTTTATATTGGCCTATAATGCCGGCAGCGGGACCCACGGCGCGGACCTAAACGACACCGTGGTTGATTTCAGCGCCATGTCAGGCGGGGGGCTTGATATATCCACAGGGTCAGGCCAGGTCACCCTTGATTTTTCTGATGAACGATTACAAGCCGGCGGGAATCTGAGGCTCGGTGTCTTGGGATTCTTTTATATTGAAGGCGATTTCTTCCTCCAACAGGCGTCCGGAACCATTGAGGTTACCGACGGCAGTTCAAGCGAAACGGTTGAGGTTAATCAGCTTATCATTGGCGGCCAGGCGGCATCCGCCTTTGCCGGCCTCAACGGATCAGCCGGGCATGCCAATGCCCTGGGACTCTCACTAATTGACGTTCAGTTCGGCCTGGCGCTGTTCAAACCCGTGGATATAACAGACACAAGAACGTGGACGGCCTTGAAAGCCGTTGCCGCATCAGCTTCATTTAACGGGATAGAGGGGCTGACCTTGGCCATGTCGGACCTTATTGTTGCGATCAATCAGGGGGGCGGCGACGGCAACACCACGGTGGTTGATTTCAATGCCGAACCTTTGGCGGTCACCACGGATAGTGCAGACGGCGATGTCATGAACCTGGATTTTGACGGTGGTTCCGGTGCGCTGCTTCAAGTCTCCGGGGCCGTTCAGCTTGACCTTTTCGGGTTTCTCATGGCTTCGGGCAGTTTCAGTTTTGAAAAATCAAGCACCAGCATCACCGTAACCGACGCCGTTACCCCCGAAAGCGTTGCTGTGGATCAGCTTGTGATGGGTGGACAGGTCGTGTCTGCCTTTGCCGGAATCAATGGCGGTACGGCAGATGCCCTGGGATTTGTTCTCTCTGATATCTCTTTGGGCCTTGCCCTGTTCGCACCCCGGGACGGGGCGGATCTAAGATCCTGGACATCGGTGAAGGCGCTTGCCGGCAGTGCCGCATTCACGGGTGTGACCGGTCTTGAATTGACCGCTGCCAACCTTGATATCGCCATTAACCAGGGCCACGGCACCGGAAATAATACGGTGGTGGATTTTACCTCCCAGACCCTGGCCGTGAACGATGAAATTTCCCTGGATTTTGACGGCGGACTGGGGGCGCTCCTCATTGCTTCCGGCACCATGGACATAGACCTTTACGGGTTTTTCCTGGTATCCGGCAGCCTGGCCGTTGAACGGACAACCCGCACATTAAAGGTCATTAACAGCGATGACGCCACCTCAGATGTCGAGGTGGAACTGCTCACCATCGGCGGTGAAGATCTGAGTGTTTTCGCCGGGGTGAACGGGGGAACCGCCAATGCTGTGGGCCTCTCCCTGGAGGGTGCGGATTTCGGCCTTGCCATGGCCGTGGATGTCAATGATTCCGGCCGATCCTGGGTCAGCCTGTCGGCCACGGCATCCACCGCTTCGGTGGCGGGCATGG
>JAKSBO010000208.1 GCA_022361095.1 Desulfobacterales bacterium
AAGATGAGTGTAGAAAGCGAGCCGGTAATGCCGCTGAAAACTTTGCAATGGTACGCCACATTGCCACGAACCTGCTGAAACAGGAAAACAGTATGAAAAAGAGCATGAATGTTAAACGCCTACAAGCAGGATGGGATAATTCTTATCTCATGAAAGTGCTTAAAGTCAATACAATTTAAATGCGTTTGCCCTGAACGCTAATTGACAAAAATTTGAACAATGATATAAAAGATAAAGGTGTTGCGAAATATTAAGGAATTCAGACGCAGTCGCTCTCGCGCCGTTGTCTCCTTATAGAAATAGGCCTTTTTGAACTAAAAATTTACATTTTTGTTTACAGTTTACGATTTTCGGCGGACAATAAATTGAATTTAAGAATAAAAAACAATTTACGAATTTAATGGTAATAAAAAAGGTTTTGAGAATCTCTACCATATGAGAACGCATCCCGCCGGCACTCAATTAAAAAAATCGAGGTAACATGGAACATATCGTAGGTGTAGCAGATATGAAAGTCAGCAACCGGAACGGGGATACCATTGTGACATACTCCCTTGGTTCATGCATCGGGCTTGCAATATATGACCCCAAAGTCAAAGTAGGGGGGATGCTTCACTATATGCTGCCGAACTCCGCCATTGATCCTGAAAAGGCAAAAAACAATCCGTTCATGTTCGCTGATACCGGCATTCCGGAGCTGTTCGCACAGCTATATGCTCTGGGTGCCGAAAAAACCAGAATCAAAGTTTTTGTTGCAGGCGGCTCCGAAATTATGGAGCAGGAAGGCATTTTTAATCTCGGCAGGCAAAACTATTCGGCACTGATGCAGATATTAAACAAAAACAATGTTTCCATCTGGAAGCAGGCTGTGGGGGGGTATTCAAACAGAACAATAAAAATGGAAATCGCCTCCGGAAATATTTATCTGAAAACATCCGGATTAGGAGAGGTACAGTTATGACCAGCCTCCAAATACTGATTAAGGAAATAAAAAATCTCAAGCCCATTCCAGCCGTAGTAACCTCCCTTTTGGGTGTCGTGGATGATCCCGGTGCATCCATGCAAGACATTACCAAAATCATTCAGTATGATCCTGCCATTACGGCAGAGCTCCTTCGAACAGCCAATTCCGCATACTTTGGCTTAAAACAACCTGCTGAAACCATTCAGGAAGCAGCCACGATGATCGGCACGGACCGACTTGTGGACCTGGTCATGCTCAAGGTAAGCGCCCAGGTAACCAAAGGCAGGCAGAAAGGCTATGATCTGCACGAGGGCGCATTGTGGAAATACTCGGTATCGTCAGCTCTCATTGCAAAGCAGGTCGCCGGCCAGTTAAATCTGTCAAATAAAAATTATATATTCACCGCCTCGCTTCTCAAGGATATCGGTAAAACCGTTCTGGACAAATTTGTCCAGGATGCCTTTGAAAAAATATACAATCTGGTGGTCAATGAAAACTTCAGTTTTATGGAAGCCGAAAAGCAGATTATCGGTGTGAATCATGCCGAGCTTGGCGGCATGATTGCCAAAATGTGGAAATTCTCCCCTAAAATGGTCGGTATCATCCGCAACCATCATCTGACCAGCGAAACCATGGTCAGGGACAAGGATATTGCGGTGGTCTATCTGGCCGATTGCATATGCATGATGATGGGCATGGGCGTGGGGGCGGACGGGCTTGCGTATCGATTCCACCGGCAGGCCATGGAACATATCGGCATTTCAGCCGAAGATACATTAAAAACCATCGCGGAATTCACCGGCCGGATGGAGGAAGTGGAAGCGCTGTTAAAGATTGCCTGAAATATGAAGTTATTTTTGCGTGCCCCCTAAGACCGCCGCCCAGTGGAATGCGGCCCTTTCGTATAACAGCCATAGGCTGATCTGACATATCTGCTGCCAGGCAAAGCCCACAACAAAGTTTGAAAAATCTGAGTAACGTATACAGACTTCCTTATAAAAAACTATTGGAAAATCCTTAATTTATATCTGCGATTATTTTCGCACCTCAAGACCCTGTTCGGCAAGATGCTGTTTCACCGACTGAATGGGCACTTCTTCCCGATGAAAAATCCCCGCAGCCAATGCCGCTTCGGCCTTTGTAGATTTAAACACATCGGCAAAATGAGCTTCACACCCGGCACCGGACGAAGCAATCACCGGAATGGTAACATTGCTGCGCACAGCATTGATCAGATCCAGATCAAATCCGGAGTTTGTCCCGTCTTTGTCTATGCAGTTGAGCAGAATTTCACCGGCGCCAAGTTCTTCACAGGCTTTTGCCAGGGCCACCGCATCAATATCCATGGCTTTGCGGCCCCCGCTTACCGTACACTGGTACCAGCAATATGCCTCACCGTTGGGGCCTTGTTCACTGGAGGCCACCTTGACCACATGGTGTTTGGGGGCATCTTCAGGGGAAGCAACCCATGCCCTTTTGGGATCCACGGAGATCACCACAGCCTGTGCGCCGTAAACCCTTGAGATCTCTTCAATGGCTGATTTCTTTGTCTTCTGCCCGGATTCAAGGAATGCCATGGCGATATGAACCGCATCTGATCCAATAGAAATCTTATCCGCACCCGCCCTGAAATACCGGGACGCAACATCCAGAGACGAATAGTGCCGCCCCTGGGCATCGGTAAATTCCCGGATACCGCCGCCGATGGTCAGCGGCACAAACACCTGCTTTGAGGTCTCTTCCAGAACCTTGAGCATGGGCATATCCTCCAGAGGAAAATCCCTGAACCCTGTGATATTTAAAAAGGTGATCTCGTCAGCGCCCTGCTCGTAATATTTTTTGGCCAATGCCACGGGTTTGCCAAGATTTCTGACACTGCCTTCTTCCCTGACGTCGTA
>JAKSBO010000665.1 GCA_022361095.1 Desulfobacterales bacterium
GAACAGGCTGCCTTTATCCGCGTTTTCAGATACGGAAATTTGTCCACCCATCAACGAGATCAACTGCTTGCAGATGGCCAGTCCCAGTCCGGTGCCGCCGAATTTGCGACTGGTTCCGGCCGATGCCTGTTCAAACGCCTCAAATATCTTATCCTGCTGGGTTTCGCAAATCCCAATGCCGGTGTCTGCCACCTGGATCGTAAGGTCCGAAGAGATTCCCTCATTTTTAGGACAGGTATGAATCTGTGCCTTAAGGGAAATCGTACCGAATTGAGTGAATTTTATGGCATTGCCAACTAAATTAGTAAGAACCTGGCGTAAACGCATTTCATCCAGGGATAATGCGCATGTATCGTTTTCAGGCAGTTCAATAAAAAAATTCAAATTTTTTGTTTTCAGTTTTATTTTAAACATCCGGTAGATTTCATTGAACAAAGACCTTAAAAGAACCGGTTTCCGGGTAATTTCCAGTTTGCCGGCCTCCATCCTGGACAGGTTAAGGAGATCGTTGATCAAATCCGAAAGGTTTTTCCCGGCGGTATTGATGGCTAACAGATACCCGGCCTGCTGCTTATCCGTGATCATTGTTTTTAAAAGTTCGCTGAAACCAAGAATTGCGTTCAAAGGTGTTCGGATTTCATGACTCACATTGGCCAGAAATTCGCTTTTTACCCGGCTTGCCCGCTCCAGTTCCTTTTCCTTTTGCCTGCGGATCTGGATTTCGTTATTCAAGGCGTCATTGGCTGCCTGAAGATCCCGGGTGCGTTCCTCCACCCGATTTTCCAATTCCTGATAATACAGCTTCAGTGCCTGTTCCGCCTGTTTACGTTTGGTGATATCCCTTAAGTTAATCACCATCCCTTTGATGGTGGGGTGATCCATGAGATTTTTGGAAATACATTCAAGAATACACCAGTAATCCCCCTCGTGCCTGAACCGCACGGCTGTGGGATGCGTCTGGATCAAAGATGCCACCCTTAATGCGAATCTTTCGGCGACCTCCTCTTTTTCCTCAGGATGTATAAAATCCTCAGCATAACGCCCGATAAGTGCCTTGGGCTGATATCCGAGAATCCGGTATGTAGACGGGCTTACATAACGGAACACCCCGTCCTGATCAAGAATCCAGATCATATCGTCGGCATTTTCAATTAACGTCCTGAAATGCTCTTCATTCTGTTTTACTGCGTGTAGGCTATCCTGGAGTCTGAATGCCATTTGGTTAAACTCTTTTGCCAGAAGACCGAATTCATCGTCGGACTGAATATTGATCCTGGTATCGAGATGGCCTTTGCCAAAAGCCTGGGTGCCCAAAAGAAGCTCTTTGAGGGGACGGGTCAGGCGCGTTGTAAAAAACATTAAACCCAAAGAGATAATAATGGCAATGGCAAGAAACAATCCATACAGATAGGGTTGCATCCGGTTAATGGCACCGTACAGTTCATCTGTGGGGTCCGCCGCCAAAACATACCATTGCCAGGGCCCAAAATACCCAAATCGCACAAGGAGGCGCTCTCCTGAGAAATCGATAATTTTTCTGCCCCCTTTATCCGTTAAGGAAGAGAACCATTTTTCCCGGCCCAAATCCGTATCATTAAGATATTTATTGGGATGGAATATCACGGTCCCGCTGCGGTCTATTATAAAAAGAAACCCTTGATTTCCGATGGTAATGTCACTGATACGGTTTGTTGCGTCCTGTTTTGCCTTGGCAATGCTTTCCGGAATACTGTCCAGACCGTAGTCACGAAGGAGTTGTTCTTGCTCCCGGGTAATTTCCAAGGCCATATTCAGTCGGGAAGAAAGCCAGGCATCCCCAAGATCAAGGAGGGCGATCCGCGAAACATGGTACGTGATCGCAATGGTTGCCGCCAGAAAAAAACAAATCAGCGGGAGAGTCGGAAGTAAAATTTTGGTGTAAGTTTTCATATCAAGGCGATCACCGACGTCCCTAAGCCGATAGGATTAATAATAAATTCGAATATGATATACATCATGGCCGCCACGCACGGCACCCTATCATCTGCGAATAAATCACTATACACAAAAGTGGCGGGAAAATAAATTTTCAATGTACCTGCCGGGGTAACGTCAATATAAATTCGATCCAGGTTCATACAAATCCGAAAAACGCTTTTTTAATTGCTTTGTAACCAGCCGCCTGATATTTTTCTAAGCGTAAAGCCGCTGCCCGGACGTTGTCGGACTATTGTCGAATCGGAAACCCGAAAAGTTTATCGACGGGTTTTTGAAGATAAGGCAGCCGGAAATTTTAACCGCAGGCAGATATAAAATATCCATGATTTTGTCTCTTAAAAATATTATTGACCTCAATTTTCTGCTGGGCCTGGACGAGAATCCGGAAAATACGGATACGAATGCCATTGCATCCAGGGACAGGGATATTTTCCGGCAGATTAAAGACTGCGACCGGATGGATGATGCCGGACTGATTGCCGGATGGATAGAGCACCGCCGCCTGCTGTTTTCCCAAAAGACCGGCAACGGCGGCCCCGGCGCTAAGCTTCCCGGTGAATTATTTGAATCTTTTTACCTCCGGATTGCCAAGTGGGTGTTTGCCTGTGGGCTGGCGGCCGGATGCCTGGGTGCCTATTCGTTTCTGGCTTACCACGGCAGCCGGACGGTGAATGTGACCCTGTTTATCGCGGTGTTTATTCTTTTTCCAACATTGCTTTGCCTGGCTGCTGCACTGGCCGGGCTCCATCAGTACCGCTCAGGCCCTGCCGGGTCGAATTGGGCCGGTGCGCTGCATCAAATGTCCATGCGCCTGTTCATTGATAAATTCATGGGGCGGCTGCAGAAATGGGCCGTACCTGTTCAAAAGCATTTTCCACAATTTTCAAAAGATGCGGGAGATCTGCTGCATCTGGATACCCGGCCCTTTCGAAGTATTTTGTTCTGGCCGGTGTTCATTGTGCTCTCCTTAGGCGCGCTGGGGTTCTCAACCGGTGTACTTGGCGGCACGTTTTTCAGGATTATGGTTACGGATCTGGCCTTTGGCTGGCAGTCTACGCTGCTGACTTCCGGGGAGGGCGTGCACCGCCTGGTGACCTGGATGGCGTTGCCCTGGTCCTGGGCCCTGCCTGATATTTTTGTGCCTAGCCTTGAACAAATAGAAGGCAGCCGGATTATACTCAAGGAAGGTATTGCCGGGTTGTCCAGCGAACATCTGGCGGCCTGGTGGCCGTTTTTGTGCATGGGCCTGCTGGTGTATACCCTCATCCCGCGAATTGTTCTGGTGTGCTGTGCCCATGGGGCCAGGACGTTGGCCCTTGCCCGTTTTGACCTGTCCAAACCCGGCTATCAGCGGCTGCTCATGCGGATGCGGACCCCCCGTATGGGGATGAACATCAAAGAAACCGGAGGCTCCCGGGCGGAATTCAGGGCGCCTTTGCCCAGGCCGGAACCCACACCTGTGAAAGAAAAAGAGGAAAAATCTGTTGTTGCGCCTCGGCC
>JAKSBO010000525.1 GCA_022361095.1 Desulfobacterales bacterium
CCGATGCCGGCACCAAAACCGGATTCGGTCACATGGTAATCCGCCAGTTTCAAGCCGACTTTATCGGCAATGATGGAGCTCTGGCCAATGGCAATGTTTGCAAAAGGCGCAGCATGAACAATCACAGGCTGGCCTTCCAGGGTCTGCATCAAAGAAGGCTTCATGGCATCAACCATCCAGGCGGTCATGGCCCCGGCAACTTTTAAATCCTCGGTTGTCACCGGTGTGCCTTTTTTGGTATATGCCACAACGATTTTCCCCATTCTTTCACGCATATCCTTTAGGTCGGTGGCCAGGGAGAGAATGGCCATCACTTCCGAAGAGACGGCAATACCAAATTGAGATTTCATCATAAATCCGTCAAACTTGCCGTTGACACCGTCAATACCGATAATGATGTTACGCAGGGCCTGGCAGCAAAAATCCATCACCCAGCCCATTTCAACGTTGGTGGGATCAATATCGATTCTCTCCATACCCGAAAGGCGCTCCAGTTGTTCGTCGGTATAGTTTCGCTCATGCTGCATACGAGACGTCAGGGCAACCATTGCCAGGTTATGGGCATTCATAATGGCATTGATGTCGCCGGTAAATCCCAAAGAAAAGGGGGTTAAAGGAATGCACTGGGCCAGGCCGCCGCCGGCGGCAGATCCCTTGATGTTCATGGTTGGACCGCCCGAGGGCTGACGAATGGCGGCGGAAACACTTTTCCCAAGTTTTCCAAGGCCCTGAACCAGTCCTATGGCAGAGGTGGATTTGCCTTCGCCAAGCGGGGTGGGCGTAATGGCCGTGACATCAATGTACTTCCCGTTGGGCTTGTCTTTGAGCCGGTCAAGCACTTTCATGAAATCAATTTTGCCGATGTAATGCCCCTGGGGCAGCAGTTCTTCTTTGGTTAATCCAAGTTTTTCACCAATTTTATAAATGGTGAGCATTCGTTTTTCCGCATCTTCTGCAATCTCCCAATCCGGATGTTTGGTTGGATCCAACGCCATAGCCAACCTCCTTTGCTTTTTTTTATAAGAAAGTCTGGGTAAATTACCAAGATTTTTAAAACTTTGTTGTGGGCTGTGCCTGGCCGCTGATATGTCAGGTCGGCCCATGGCCGTTATTGATTAAAAGCGGCAATTGTGGTGTCAAGCATTCTGTTGGAATAGCCCCACTCATTGTCAAACCATGCCTGAATTTTGACAAGGCGGGATCCCGATACCCGGGTCTGGGGCAAATCAACAATGGCCGATCTGGGATCATGGTTAAAATCACAGGACACCAACTGCTCATCATTGACCCCTAAAATGCCGTTCAAATATGATTCTGCGGCCCGGGTAAGCAAATCATTGATCTGATCTGCGTCCGTATCCGCGGCCACCACAAGGGCAATATCCATAATGGAGACATTGGTTGTCGGAACCCGGATGGCCAGGGTTTCAAATCGATTATCCAGGTGGGGCAGAATCCTGCCGATTCCCTTGGCAAGGGATGTGCTCACCGGAATAATGGACTGCAGGGCAGACCGTGTTTTACGCAGGTCCGTATTATATGCGTCAATCACAGGCTGATCGTTCATGGCAGAATGAATAGTCGTAATAGAACCGCTGTCAATGCCAAGCACAGCATCAATGACACTTAAAATGGGAATCAGGCAGTTCGTGGTGCAAGACGCGTTGGAAATAACAGTATGCCCGGGTTTCAGCGTGTCGTGATTCACCCCGTATACAATGGTGGCATCCATTTCATCTTTGCCGGGGTGGGAATAAATTACCTTTTCAGCACCGGACAGAATATGCCGTCCGGCTGCCTCTCTGTCATTAAAGATACCGGTGCAGTCCAAAACCGCCTCCACACCGAGGGCTTTCCAGGGCAGGCACTCAATATCTTTTTCCTGGAACAGGCCAATCTCATCGCCTTCAATGGACATCCCCCGGTCGGTTTTCTTCACATCTGCGGGAAAACGTCCATGGGTGGAATCAAACCGGGTTAAATGATACACCGTATCCGGATGCCAGGTTTCATTAATGGCCACAAGACAAAGCTGTTCTCTGTATGCCCTGGACTCGTAGAGGGCACGCACCACGCAACGCCCTATCCTTCCATATCCGTTCACTGCTATCTTATATGCCATCACATAGACTTCCCGAACCGTTTGGGTTAATAAAAAAACCTCTTTAATACCCGGGAATTACAGCCTATGTCAAGACAAAGTAACACGCCTGATACAAAAGTATTATAACACAAAAATTACACGATTCAGCCGGTCCGGCCGGCAGTTCCACTTTATGCCGGTTTGAAAACTCAGCAGATAGACAGCCCGGCTGGAAAATCAATAAGGCGTTTGTTGAAACATTTATAGAATCGTTCAAAAAACGACCCAATCAAGTAGGGTGAGACGTCGAATCAGGTTTGCTTGCGTTAGGTACTGCTCTCTTCCGATTGCGTCCTTCAGACCCTGCCGTTACCAGCAACGCCCTTGCAA
>JAKSBO010000806.1 GCA_022361095.1 Desulfobacterales bacterium
ACCAAGCTACAAGACCTTTATGACTTTCTTTCGCGTGTCCCGTTGTTTTCATCCGTACCGGCGGATCAAATCCGGGAGATCGCCGGATTGTTTACAAAGGAATTTTATCATAAAGGGGATGTGATCTGCCGCCAGGGCGAACCTGGTAATTCCATGTATGTGATTCATTCGGGCACGGTATCGGTATTTAAAGAAACGGATGGACAAAGCGTTTTCGTAGGTGAGTTGAAACGGGGGAATTTTTTTGGTGAAATGTCCTTGCTTTCCGGGGCCCATAGGAACTCAACTGTAGAGGCCTCGCTGGATGTAACGGTGTATTGTCTGGCACGTGAAAATTTTGATGCCCTGGTCAAAACCAATAGAAGCATCGGATTGTATCTGAGCCGTTTTTATGCCAAACGTATGAGCGTTGAAGCAAAGGGAGGCAGGCCCCAAAACACGACACCGACATTTTATGCGGTGTCTGCAACGGGTCCGGAATTGGGCGCATCACATTTTTTATACTCCGTCTCTTTTCACATTTCCGATGAATCCAATAAACGGGTGGTGGTGATTGAGCCACACCTTGAGACAGGCAGAATTATGGAAAAATATGCCCTGGATCGGATAGAATGCCCGGACCATGGACTTTTCAGAATACTGCCGCCGGACAGTTATAAATCTGAAGATATACATTGGTATAAGCACTCGTCAGGATTTCATGTTTTACAGTTACGCACCGGCTTTTCCGACAGGCTGTCTGAAATCATGCCGGTTCTGATGGCCGGTCTTAAAGAGTCTTATGACGTGGTATTTATCAATCTGATCCATTGCCTTAATGATATGGAACGGCTGTTTGTACGGTTGTGTGACAGGACACTCTTACTTATTCATAATACAAGAGAAAAAATCACCGACGTCCGGTCCAGGCTCTCAGAGATTGAGGCGATTTGCGGAACCAGTGCGTTTTTAGGAAGAATCCGGGTCGGGGTCAGCCATTTGTATGGCAAAACAGGGATAGCTCGACAGGAACTGAAGCAGCGCCTTGGCCTCTCCGAAACGCCGGGCATCTGGGTAGACCGTTCAGCCGTGGCCGCAGACGACCGAATAGAGACTGATAAATGTTTCCCTGTCCGGGGTCCCAGAGCTGTAGCCCGGGAAATTGCAGGTATCCGGCTGGGGCTGGCATTGGGAGCAGGCGGTGCAAGGGGGTGGGCCCATATCGGCGTACTCAAAATATTGGAGGATGCCGGCATCCATATTGATATGATTTCAGGCACCAGCATGGGAGCCCTTGTAGGTGGCATCTATGCGGCAACCGCCTCTGTTGAAAAGCTGAAGCAGTCCACCATTGACCTGTTTCGAACCCGGTCGGACACCCGCAAAAAAATTTTTGATTACACCCTGCCCAAACAGGGCCTGCTCAGGGGGCAAAAGGCAGCGCAACTTGTACGAAACGCCGTAAACAACGCAGACTTTCTGGATTTGATGATCCCGACCTACCTGGTAGGCGTAGATATTTTAAACGAAGAGGAAGTAATTTTTGAAACAGGCGACGTCACGGATGCCGTCCGTTCCAGCATTGCCATTCCTGCCGTATTTTCTCCTTTTAAACACCAGGGCCGGTGGATGGTGGACGGCGGACTTTTAAACCCGGTACCTGTGGATGTTCTGCTTCGAAAAGGTGCAGACATGGTCATTGCCGTATGCATTGAATCAAAACCCTCGGAGGCTGAGAAACCCCAAAAAGATCCCGGTATTAAGCAGATTATTTCCCGGACCATCAGCATTGTACACGGCAGGGCCACCAGTGATTATGTAAAAAATGCAGATCTTGTACTTTACCCGGATGTAGGCGCCTATGCCTGGGATGATTTTCACCAGGGCATTGCCCTGATGCGCCACGGTATGGATGAATGCTCGGGACGCTTGCCGGATATTCAAAAGATGGTCACAGAAAAACAGGACCGGTAGAGCCG
>JAKSBO010000748.1 GCA_022361095.1 Desulfobacterales bacterium
AATAAGCCCTGACAACCCTAATGTTTCCTGGGGGATCAAAAAACCTTTCGGCTGACCGCAAATCTGTTCTGCAATCCCCTGCCGCCAACGTTCCTCGTTGACAACAAAAACTTCCTCAAGTACGGTTTCATGACCAAACAAGAGATCCTGGGGGTCAAACACCTGGACAGGATCATCCGGGTCCGGCGCAAACAGCAGGGCAACGCGGCTGGGATTGGAATATCTGCGCAAGCCGTCAGACACCCCGTTAAGGATATTGGCAATACACAATTTCTTAAAAGAGTCCAGGTTCATACACCAACCGTTTTAATTCAACAGACTGAAATTAATGACAGGGGTAATGATTGATCCCATGTTCCAAGCGGTTTGGCAAGTTTTTTTTACATTCGGGGTGTTGTAAAAACAGGGAAGGCCTGGTAATTATCTAAAAACCTGTTATGGAGGCAATAAACAATGACGAAACTATTTCCACGAATTTGTGCGGCTGTTCTTATCATCACCGGGACTACTGTGTTATGCCATGCCCAGACCGCCTATGTCTCTGACATGCTCATTCTCACATTCAGGGAAGGGCCCGGCTCCAACCACCCTGTTCTTTCCGCTTTAAAAAGCGATACACCCTTAACCGTGATTACGGAAAAAAACGGCTACCTTAAGGTGGCACTTGCATCCGGAGAGCAGGGGTGGGTGGACAAAAATTATGTTGTAACGGATCCACCCAAATCCATAATAATAAACCGGTTAAAAAAAGAAAATGCCGCCCTCCAAAAAAAAATAAAGACATTGTCAGTAAAGGCAGACCAGGTTCTCATGGAAAAGCTTAAAAAAGAAAACCAGGCCCTGATCCAAAATAATGACGCATTAAAATCGAAGTATACCGCACTAAAGTCGGCTGCCGCGAATATAACCGATACGTTAAAAGAAAATAAAATGCTTAAAACCCGGAACGCATCACTGTCCGGAAAGCTTGCCCAGCAAGAGGAAAGTAACGAATTTTTATTTAAAACAGGCATGATCAAATGGTTTCTCGCCGGAGTTGTCGTGCTACTCCTTGGCTGGGTTATCGGTCTGAGTATATCTTCCAGAAAAGGGGGGGCAGGTTCATTACTGGATTGATTTAAGCAATCATTCCAATGGCTGAACAAAAAAAGCTTCAAAGCAATTCACCCTGGATCTGGATTTAAAATTTTCCTGACCTTTTGATAGCGGGCCGATGAACACCGAAACCCGTCTTTACAGAATTTTACATATTTTAATGCTTTCCTACTTTATCCTTGACAGGGCAATTCGTTTCTTTTTATCAATACTATACTATCCATAACTTTTTATTTTCCTTTAGGCCCATGTTCAAAATTAAATCTGCCACAGCCGCGCCGAATTTTAAGCCGCCGTCAAGGCATAAGAACGAAAGCATATTAAAATATACGTTCAATTACATAATGCCGAAGGCGACCAAAAAGAATTTGATGGGCGATTTAATTTTAAACATGGGCTTTGCATTTCAATCATTCTTATTCAGAGGAGAACGCCTTGTCTGACGCAAGCGCTTATGAAAAAAAAATCTGGACCGAATCCTATGCCAAAGGTGTTCCCCTGAATGTTAAATATCAGGACATTCTGATTCCCCAGTATCTTGAACAATCAGCAAAAAAGTTCCCCAATAATCCGGCATTGATCTTCCAGGGATATGCCATGACCTATACCCATCTCAATGACACGGTTTGCAGATTTGCCACAGCCCTGAAAGAGTTGGGCATTAAAAAAGGGGACCGTGTGGCTATTTTGCTGCCAAATATCATCCCCTGTGTGGTCGCTTATTACGCCACATTAAGAATTGGCGGCATTGTTGTACTGAATAATCCCTTATACGCAGATAGAGAACTTGAGCGTCAGTTTGCGGGTTCAGACGCCAAGCTTTTGATCACCCAGGATATTTTAGTAGACCGTATGGTAAAACTGCGGAAAAAAACAAACATTTCTACCATTGTTTACACATCCACCGGTACCTACCGTCCCTTTTTTAAACGTCTGTTTTTCCACCTGGGGGTCCCGAAGAAAGGTCTGGTCAATGTTGCTCCAGCTCCCGGACTTCATAACTTCCAGGACTTAATTGCCGAATCGCCTCCGGACACAGGTCTGACGGATGTCTTCATGGATGATGCGGCCATGTATCAATACACCGGCGGCACCACAGGAGCCTCCAAAGGGGTCATGCTTACCCACAAGAATATCTCCTACCAGGTTCAACAGCTTGAAGCCTGGTTTCCCGAATTTGTGGAAGGAGAGGAAACCATGCTGGGTGCCCTTCCCTTCTTCCATGTATTCGG
>JAKSBO010000381.1 GCA_022361095.1 Desulfobacterales bacterium
AACTGCAAGGATGGAAGGATACTATATCGTATACAAGCCCATGGCGGTAGACTACATGCCCGAGGCATGCGATATCATGTGCAAACATAGATCGGGTTTCAACATACCTGAAATGATCGACTTGGTGGGGAATGGTTTTGACCCGCTCCCCGAGTACAGAAGGCCCGGCCTGACCGAGATGCAGAAAATCAGAAGCATTAGCCTGGATTATATTGCGCGGCTTGTGCATAACGCGGTTAAGCGGAAAGGCGGCAAAGTTATTGTCGCGGACGGCGCGTACCAGAGTCTTCAGGAGGCGGTCGATTCGGCTGGGGGTACAGGGAACATACGCTGCGTATTCGGAAGCTCGATGAGCGCCACATTTCCTGAACTGTTGAGGGTCTTTTACCTCTTTGCCGTGCAAGGAATCCCCTGCGTAGGCGGAGGGATACATCTTACCGCCCGTCCCGACGACCTTGAGCGGTTCCTGGTTCCGCATCTCCCCGCTGACGCCGGCCAGGTGAGTGCGGTGTGCGGATCCGCAGACTGCCTTGTCATCGATACCATCCTTGATGAGGCTTGTGCCGGAACCCTGAAAAAAAAATACCGGGGCGGAAGGCAAATGGAACAGCGTTACTGGCAACGTTTCCCATGGTCCTCTCAGGGCGATCATCACATGAGATGCCTTGAGGTGTCCCGCGGATGTCCGTATAGCTGTCCGTTCTGCTCCATAAGCGTAGTGCCCCGGGAACAGCGGCGTCTTGAAGTACGCGGCATGGACGATGTGATCCGTGAAATCGAGGACACATGGTCCATGGACAAACCAATACAGCGGCGCCTGCGTTTTCTGGTGGCCGAAAATATCTATGTACAAAAAAAGCTGTTCACCGAACTTCTTGAACGTATTATTCACAGCGGAATCAAATTGAATTTCGTGGCCCAGGCCGACGCGCTCATTGCTCTGGACAACAAGTTTCTCACATTATTGCAGAAGGCGGGATGCATCAACCTTCTGATCGGGTTTGAATCCCTTAACGGTGACAACTTAAGGGTCATACAAAAAAGGTCGGCCTTTGGACTCATGAAAAAATTGGGATGTACAAGTGTGCAGGACGCGTATTCCTCGGTAGTCACACGAATACAGGACCACGGTATCACGGTAGTCGGCGCCTTTATATTGGGGCTTCCGTACGATCGGCTTGGCGCAGGCAAGCAACTTGGATCGTTTATGGCACGCCACAACGTACTGCCCCATCCGACGGCGCTCACCGCACTTCCGGGCGCGCAATTTTTTGAAAAAATCTACAGGGACCGTCTTATCTACGGCTATCCCGACGAATGGCCCAAGGATACAGGTCCGTACCCGGCCGCATTCAGCGGCATGGACCTTACAGAGACCAATATACGCTTTGAGCAGGGGCTTCAACCCCGGGAGGTCCAGAAAGAGATACGGAACGTGGTCGAATCCCTGCACGGCCGCACCTTGCCGGGCATAATGAAATCCATACACAAATCGTTTTCAGCACGCGGGCTCGGGTCTGTGGCCACATCGCTGCTCAGCGGCGTGTTTACGTATAATTTTTATTCGGGCATTGCACAATTAGAGCGACGTCTGCATAGGGGATCATCAGACAGAAGAGGAGCGCTCGAACGGCTTCATACGCTCCATTGCCGGGAAAAGGACAATGCCGTTCACCAAGAAGCATTTCCAACTTCCCTTCGGGAAGGCACCTTCGGCTGAAGACCCGAATCCATCTTTTGGCATTGTTATAAGAACGTCTGGGTAAGTTACTCAGATCTTTCAAGCTTTGTTGTGGGCTGTACCTGGCAACTGATATGTCAGGTCAGCCTGTGGCTGTTATAAGAAAGTCTGGGTATGTTACTCAGATCTTTCAAACTTTGTTGTGGGCTGTGCCTGGCAGCAGATATGTCAGGTCAGCCCATGGCCGTTATAAGAAAGTCTGGGTGAGCTACGCTACTCGGATTTATTAAACTTTGTTGCGGGCTGGGTCCGGCTGCTCATATGTCAGGCCGAGCCCCTGGCTGTTCTTTAACATTTGAAAGCGTGTGACTCCAAGATATGTCAAACAAAAAATCCAGACGGCAGGATGAAATAATTAAGCTACTGCGCCATATGCCTTCCATACGGGTAAATGAAATGGCCGAAGAGCTCCATGTAACGGCTGAGACCATCCGCCGGGACCTGGACGAGATGACCGAAAAAGGATTGCTGGAAAGGACCCACGGCGGTGCCATCCTTCATATGAAACAGGAACCCGGCCTTAATATCCGGCACAATATGCTGGTCCGGGAACGTGAAGAGATCGCCCGGTGGACGGTACGGGAGATAAAAGGGGCCAAACACCTGATGATCGGATCAGGGGCCACCACTGTTCATATTGCCCGGCGCATCGCCTCTGATTTAAAAAATATCACCGCCATTGTCCACTCATTCGGGGTGGCCTCAGAGTTGAGCCACAACCCCACCATTGATGTGATCATGGCCCCGGGGCATTATGACTCAGGGGAGGGGGCGAATCATGGGGTCCACACCCTGTCGTTTCTGGAAAATTTCTGGGTGGATTATGCCATTCTCGGGGCAAGCGGCCTTGACCCCGAAGGGCCCTGCGAAGCGCTTATTGATGCCGGTGCCGTCTATTCCCGGATGATCTCCAGGGCGTTCCAAACCATTATTGCTGCTGATAAAACCAAATACGGCATGAAATTCCCTTCCCGGTTTGCCGGGTGGAACGATATAGACATGCTTATTGTTGATGAGCCGCCGCCCGGTGATTTAAAAATCAATCTGGCCCAAAAGGGGGTCGCAGTCAGAATCGCCGTCCGTTAGGCATTGTATTTGATTTCAACACATGATCTGTGTTTCTTTATACCCCGCAGTTTCATTTGGAAAAGCCGGACGAATGAGCGGCGAAAATGGCCAGCCGGCTTTGGTGGCCTTTCAGTGGTGTTTGATATACCCGTCTGTAGTAAAAACTTCCAAGACTTTTAGTATCTGCATTGTATGAGATCATATCGAAAAGGTTCACATAAGGTACATGATTTAAAAGTCCATTTGACATGGGTGACTAAATATCGGTATCGAGTGCTGACGAAAACGGTTGTATACCTATTGAGCAATATCATTCGTCAGATTTGCAATAGTCATGATATCCATATTATCCAAGGATGTAGCAGTAAAGATTATGTAGATCTCCATGTCTTATATCCGCCCAAGCTTTCGATCCGCGATATGGTTCATTTCATGAAAAGGAAAAGCTCCTGTATAAAATCCAGGAAGCGTTCCTTCAACTTGGGAAACTGTACTGGGGTAAACATTTTGGGGAATTGGTTATGCTGCGCTTAGTTCCGGTAATGTGACAGACAACATGATCCAGGAATACTTGAAGCATTATGAAAATCACCCAAATCATCAGAAATATAATTTTGTGGTCGAATGATTTTCAATCGTAGCACACAAGTTTTAGCTTGCCCCTTTCAGTCTTTATAGCATTCTATGGGCTTCCAACCCATAGTGGTAGAATTTTAATCTTGTGCCTAAAACCATTAACATAGGTTTTACCCGGGAAGTTGAACAGGGAGGAGTGGACTTGAAGTCCCCTCTGTTCATTTCCTAATGGCTCAATTCCGAATGACCATCGACATCTGGCTCGAAGAGTTGTATTATACCATCAAATTGACCAGCTTTCCTTCTTTAAAAATTGGATCATTGAGTTATCATTTAGTAACTTGTATTCACAAACGATATGAAAGGAAATTGTAATGAAGAATTTTAGATTAATGTTTTTTCTTTTTGTCGGATTTATAATTGTTTTCCAACAAGAAGCTTATTCAGAGCCAATATCATTTACCGGAAATATAACTTCGGATGTAACTTTAAATGTACCGGCTGATTTCAGCACAATAAACGATGCAATATCTTATTTGAATGATAAACGAATAAAGACAGGTGTTAGCCTTACGATTCAAGTTGCTGATGGGAGTTATCAATATGATGAGACCATAACTGTAAATCATGTGGATGGAGATAAAATTTCGATCCTTGGTAATATTTCAGATCCGAGCCTATGCACCCTGTATTTTAATGGAGTTTCGGGGCTGACAGTGTCATATGGCAATAAATTAAGACTTTTTGATGGATTTAAAATTGTTGGAAACCAAACTCCTTATACAAACGGTATCCAAATTGAATACCAGTCTTTTTTGACAACAGGTGATGCCATCGTTGTTCAATCTTTTGGTAACATAGGTATTCTCGCTTCACATAATTCAACTATAGTTGCAGGAACGATTGAGTCCTCGAACAATGGCTCTTTTGGATTCTATTCTGTTTACAACTCATTAATAAAGGCTCGGGACTCAATTGCAACAGGGAATAGTGATTATAATTATGCAGTTAACGTTTCTGGAACTATTGATGCAGATGGCAGTAGTTCTTCAAATTCGCACTTTGGTTATCATGCTTCTAATAATGGGTATATCAGTGCTCGAGATACTATTTCTTCAAACAACAGCCAAGATTATAGCCCCATAAAGGATACACTTGGTAACCGAAATTCATTTGTTTGTGTTGATCAATAGGCGGCTTTCTTCCAACTCAATAGTGTCCTTGGAAATAAGAGGTAATATCTATATATTTCAGAATAGTAGGAAAGTATAATCGTGTAGAACCTTCTTCTGAAAAAAAATTTTAATTTAA
>JAKSBO010000621.1 GCA_022361095.1 Desulfobacterales bacterium
AAGGGATGTTGACGACTTCTGTGATTGATGATGTCAGATTCAAATTTTATTAAGGCATAATGTGAGCCCAGGCGCTAGTCAGCTTTATCAGCAGCCGCTTTTTTTTCTTCCAGCTCTTCCCAGCGTGTATAAAGTGACTGGACCAGGGACTGGGCCTGTTCAAGTCTTTCACAGGTATCCGCCAGCAGGGCAGGGTCCTGGATGACATCAGGGTGCTGGACCTGTTCGGAAAAGTCTTCAACCTGCTGTTCGGCATCCAGAATTTTTTCCTCTATATTCTCCAGTTCATATTTGTCTTTAAAGGAGAACAACCGCCTTTTGGCCGGGGCCGGTTTGGCCGGCTGTTTATTGCTTTTTTCCGCCACGGGCTGCCGGGCTTTTTCCCGGGCGGCCCGTGCCTTTAGGATCTGGGCAAAATCTTTGTAAAATTTAGGTGTTTCCGTGTTATCCAGGTAGAGCATGCGATGGCAGACCCGGTCCATGAGATACCGGTCGTGGGAGACAATGATCACTGCCCCTTCAAACTCCTTGATCGAGGTTTCCAATACCTCCAGGGAGAGGATGTCAAGGTCATTGGTGGGTTCGTCCAAAAGCAGCAGGTCACAGGGCTGGCGCATAATTTCAGCCAGAACGATTCTTGCTTTTTCCCCGCCGGAAAGCCGGCCCACCGGCATGTCCAACTGGTCGGGCATGAAAAGAAATCGCTTGGCCCAGGAGACCACATGAATGGGCCGCCCCTTGTAATTTACCGAATCGCCGCCGGCCGGGTTTAACGCATCCCGCAGGGTCATTTCCGGGTCCAGGTGGGTCCGTTCCTGGTGGTAGACCGCGATTTTAAGGTTTTCCGCCCATTTTACGGTGCCCTGGTCCGGTGCCATGCCTTGTTCGATCAAGGACAAAAAAGTGGATTTTCCGGATCCGTTATCCCCGACAATGCCGAGGCAAAAGCCCGGCCCCAGTTCAAAGGTGATGTTGGAAAACAGGGTGTTGCCTTTAAACCCTTTGGTCAGGTTATGGACCCTGAGCAGTTTTCGGGTCTGGCGGCCTGTGCCGGAAAAATCAATGTCCATCCGGGCCGTCTGCCGGTTCCGGGCCTTGACTTCGGACAGCTCTTTGCGCAGCTCTTCGGCCTGGTCCAGCCTGTATTTGGCCTTGGTGGTCCTGGCCTTGGGGCCCTGGCGCAGCCATTGGTCTTCCCGGCGCATTTTTGATGCCAAGGAGGACTGTTTTTTGGCCTGGGCTTCCAGGTATTTGTCCCGCTCCTGCTCAAATTTTCGATAATTGCCCTGGATTTTGAACACCCCGCCCTGGTAGTACCGGGCAATCTCCATGGTGTGGGAACATACGTTTTCAAGAAATGCCCGGTCATGGGAGACCGCCACAAAAGAAAATCGGGCACTTAAAAGCATCTGTTCCAGCCATAAAATTCCGGCAATGTCCAGATGGTTGGTGGGCTCGTCCAGCAAAAGCAGATCCGGTTCCAGGCAAAAGGCCCGGGTGATGGCCAGGCGCTTGCGCCAGCCGCCGGAGAGCTCTGCCACTGTTACGGAAGGGTCCTCAAAATTGCCCTTGCCTAGGGATTGGTTCACCCGGCGGTGCCTCTCCTTGTCGTCCAGGGTCTGGTCGGCCAGGCAATGGTACAGAGTTTCCTCCACCGTCAGCTCCAGGTCAAATTTGTCCTCCTGGGCCAGGTAGACAATGCGGTGGCCGGAAAGGGTGACCACCTCCCCGTCGTCGGGCAGGGATAGACCGGCAATGATTTTCAGCAGGGTGGATTTCCCGCTGCCGTTCATGCCGATGAGGCCCACCTGCTCCCCGTTTTTAAAGTCAAAGGACAATTCGGAGAACAGGGTGTCGTCTCCGTAGGCTTTTTCAATATTTTTTAGGCTGAATAAAACAGACATGGGATCTTTAAAAATTGGATGGGTTAAGGGGTTGGCTCTTGTTTGCTGCGTTTGTATACCCGCACCATCTTAATGACAAATGAGATGCCCAGGGTTGCAGAAATCAGGAGGATAAAGCTGGCTGCAAAAAAGGTCATGATAAAGCTGAAGGGATCTTTGAAGGTGTATGAAGCCCTCAGCAGGTCAAATCCGAAGATCATAAAAAATACGGACAGGCCCAGCATTAGGATCTGGAAAATCCACCAAGAATATTTCACAGTCGGTCCGACTCCTGTTTGAAAAGCGGGTTAAAAATGTCGTGGAAGTTTATAGGTTTTGGACCAAAAAATCAATTTCATATTCCTTGGACGCCGGGATGGTGGCTGGGGTTTGAAGGTGTAAGAACCGATCAAAGGGGAATATGAAATGGTGTTTGCCTCTATTGACGCGATGGGATGTGGGACGGTTTTATTCTAAAACGCAACAATGAGGACAGTGAAAAATAACAAGTACGATGGTTCAAACTGACTTCAAAAAAGCATTTTATTTCTAAACTGATAACAATCTCATTGTTATATTCGACCTTTAATTTAGAAATGATAGATACAGCATTAAGTACCAAGGATTGATTGAATTCAAGTTTTTCCTAAAACGTAATTGAAAAATGGACCAAACAACTGCTCTTAATGAGGTCTTTTTGGTTATGAAAAAAGGGGAGTTGCCCCGGGTGTGGAAAAGATCACAGCATTTATTTCAAAGTGGGATTTGAGTTACGCGCCACAGCTATGGTTGTTTTGACCATCGGCATCGTTGGGAGGGTGTTTTTTTTCACACTGAAAAGAATTTCCACGGCATGGAAAAATAAAACCATATTGATTATTGGATTCCCTGGACTATATTATTTCGATATCCAAAAAAGAAATGTAAGATTCGCCCCGGTCCGGGGCACGAAAGGAGACCATGAAACATTTCCGAAGAGAACTCTGGTTCGATGTACCCAGCCGACGCGCCTTTATCAATATCACCCCCGAGATCAATGAATGTCTTGAGGAAAGCGGGATTCAGAACGGACTTCTCCTGTGCAACGCCATGCACATCACGGCCTCGGTCTTTATCAACGACGACGAGTCCGGGCTGCACCACGACTACGAGGTCTGGCTGGAGAAGCTGGCCCCCCACGAGCCGGTCTCGGGTTACCGCCACAATGTGGGCGAGGACAACGCCGACGCCCACATGAAGCGCCAGATCATGGGCCGGGAGGTGGTCGTGGCCATCACTGAGGGCTGCCTGGACCTGGGCACCTGGGAGCGGATCTTCTACGGCGAGTTTGACGGCCGCCGCAGAAAGAGGGTTCTCATTAAAATAATTGGTGAGTAGTTGAGACTAGTTGACCGACCGCTTGAATCCTCCTGGGATCGTTCTTATCTTTAGAAAAGATCAAGCGGCGGTCAAAAGACCGCCACCTGAAAGGAGAGCTCTGCTGCCGCTAAGCCGTACATCTGGCGGGTCCTGAACCCGGATGAGCCCCCGGAGCCCAGAACCCCCTGGCCGGGCCTGGCCTCGGGCCGGATCGACCGGGATAACGGCGGACTGCGGCGCAATCCCCTCTTTAACGGCTTAGGTCTCCTCATCCTCATCTCCCCTGTCGTGGTGGCCCTGCTCCTGGCCCTGGGATAAGCGGGCGGTCAGCGGATCAATCTACCCGGATCCGGGCCGCGGCAGGCTCCAGGTCACCCCGCAGCCCACCAGAGGCAGGATCGAGATCGCGGCCAGCACCGCCCCGATCCCGTGGGCGTCGGCGATCATACCCAGAAACGGAGTCGAGACCCCGCCCACGGAGACGGCGACCCCGAGGGTCACCCCTGAGGAGAGCCCCAGACGGTTGGGTAGATAACGCTGGCCCAGGACCACCGAGGGGCTGTAGGTCGTGGCCAGGGCCATCCCGATGGGGACCAGGAGAGCCATGGCCGGGAGCGGGGCTTTGGTAAAGGCGAACAGCGGGAGCAGGGGGATGAGAATCAGAAAGCCGAGCAGGATCATCCTGCGGTGGCCGAACCGGTCGGCCATCCGGCCGCCCAGGAGGTTCCCGGCCACGTTGGAAAGAGCCATCACGGTCAGGGCGGTCGCGCCCGCCGCTTCGGACCGGCCCAGTCCGTTGATCCAGTAAAGGGGGATGAATGTGTTCAGCCCGTAAAAGAGGATGGAGCGGCAGAGTACGGTCACGGTCAGCCTGGTAAAGGGCCACCAGGCGTCCTTCAGATCCTCCTGGCCGGTTTTGGGGCTGTTTTCCATCCGGGCCTTTTCCAGCCCGGCCAAAAAGGGCTGCTGGCTGATGATAATCAGGGCCAGGGTCAGGACCGGAACGATCAGAACCAGGGTCCCCTTCAGTCCCAGGTTTATCAGGGCCGCGGTCATGAAGGCCGGGCCCAGGGCGAATCCCAGGGTCCCCCCGACCCCGAAGATGGACATGGCCGTGGCCTTCCTGTCCCCGGCCGCCAGATTG
>JAKSBO010000425.1 GCA_022361095.1 Desulfobacterales bacterium
GGCCGGGGGGCAATTAAACCGGATTTGCCTTAATAAGGAAAAACTTGCCCTGGCTGAACAAAAAGTCCGCGCCTACCTGGACTGGGCTGCCCTTCATAAAGGTAATGAGAGAAATCTTCGGGCGTTGATTCGTGAGAACATGTTTTTTAAAGATGATTCAGGTGTGGCGGCTATTCGTGCCGGTATCCGTAACGGGGCCGTTTCCCGTGAACCGGTTGAAACAAGTGGCCGGGATACCGGAGACGCCCTTGTTTTCCTGAAGCTTGCGGATATCTATGACAGGGAATCCCGGGATATCCAGGCGGCGCTGGATTCATTGGACAGGGAAAACGCCGCGCTTTTTGCCGAACTTAAAGGTGACGGAGAGATACCCCTTTCAGTGGGGCAGACACAATCTGCTGAACCCGGGCCGGCCATGACTGAAAAAAGAATAGACGCCTGGCTTACGGCGGCCGTTGATGCACAATGCTTTGACCAGGACGGTATCCCGGTGCTGATTACCACCAGCAGCAGTATCATGGATGAATTTTTAAGCGGTGCGGGCCCGGAGATAAATGCACTTGACATTGATTCCATAAAAGTGCATGAAAAAGATTGCAAGTGCAGAGAGCAGCAGCATTTTAAAATAAAAAAGATCATAGAGCAGACGGCCCGGGGCCTGACGCCTGATCCTGAAAAAGATTATTTTGATGGTGTTGACCAGGGTTCCGTGACCGGACGGATTCAAATTCGTTTTTTTTCGGGACTTGGTGATGTGAATGAAGCTAAAAAAAATCCAGGCCGGCAAATCGGCGTATGCCTGGTAGCGTTAAACTCATAAAAAAGCTTGTTTTAGCAAAAACATTGTTGTAAAAGCGAGTGCTGAATCAGGTTACTATCTTTATAGAAAGATGAGTTTATAAAACTGTATTATTAATTTTTAAGGAGGTCTAAAATGGCTTTTAACGCGGTAGTTGATGAAGCAAAATGTGTAGGCTGCGAGGAATGCGTTGATGTGTGTCCTGCAGAAGTATTTGAAATGCAAGACGGCAAATCCGTTCCCGTTAATGCAGAAGAATGCATGGGCTGCGAAAGCTGCATCGAAGTTTGTGAAGAAGACGCCATCACCATAGAAGAAGACTAAAAAGGCGTTATCTTATACCCAATAAATGCCGGGTTCTCATTTAAGAAAGCCCGGCATTTTTGTTTTACCCCTCCCTCCCCCTCCCCGATATAGTTGTCATGTAAGCACCTGTGACAACCCGGCTTGCACCTGCAAGGATTTGTTCCTGAAAAAGAGTAAATGTCAAGGTAAAGAATATCCTTGCATAAAATCGCCCCTTGAATTTAGACTGACAGAGAGATTCGCTATTAATAAAACGGTTTGTTATAAATATTTCATAGGGCATTTATGCATTTAAATTCTGACAGGTATTTCAGCGCTAAAGCCATTTGCCGGGCACTTGTTTCAGGGGGACTGATCTCTGCGAAGCAGGCCAAGGATTTACTTTACCGGGAGCGTGACATAAAAAAGAAACTTGTTGGGCAATCCGGCGGAGGTGTCACGGGGGACAGGCAAAGTGTGCTTAACACCATCTCTTTTATTGATGTGCTGGTCTATTTGAATCTGAACCGGTTGGATCAACCTGACAAAGTGATTGATGAAGACCTGATTTTTAAAACCCTGGCAGATTCCTGGCATCTTCCGTATAAAAAAATTGATCCTTTAAAACTTGAACTTAATCTTGTCACCGGTACGATTTCCCGCTCTTTTGCCTTGAGGCATCTGCTGCTGCCTTTGCAGATGAAAGGCGGCAAACTGGTGGTGGCCACCCCGAATCCCTTTAACCATGAGGCCATTGACGATGTCCAGCGCGTGACCAATCTAAAGGTCTTTCCCATTGTCAGTTCAAAGACGGATGTGGCAAAAATTATCAAGGAATTTTTCGGGTTTCACCATTCCATCAGCGCGGCTGAAAATCTATTTTCCAGAACCGGTGTGGATCTCGGCAATCTTGAGCGGTTTGTCAAATTGGGAAACATGGATGAACCGCCGTCCACGGACCAGCATATTGTCAATGCCGTGAACCATCTGTTTTCATATGCCTTTGACCAGAAGGCCAGTGATGTGCATATTGAACCCAAGCGTGATATCTGCCTTGTGCGCATGCGCATTGACGGGGCTTTGCACACTGTGTATAAGTTGCCCAAGAAACTTCACAATGCCGTGATCAGTCGTATTAAAAATCTGTCTGCCCTTGATATGGCAGAAAAACGGCGCCCCCAGGACGGCCGGATTAAAATGGTCAAAAAGGAGCAGGAGGTGGAACTTCGGATCTCTACGATCCCTGTGGCATTCGGCGAAAAGGTGGTGATGCGTATCATGGACCCTGAAATCCTTTTTCAGGATTTGGAAAGTTTGGGATTTACAGGGGCAGATTTAAA
>JAKSBO010000390.1 GCA_022361095.1 Desulfobacterales bacterium
ACTGGATTCCTATATCAATGAACGCTATAAAGGCGTTCATCAGGGAATGGTGGTAGAACAAACCAATTACGGCACCTTTGCGCATTCGGATGAAAACAAGGAAAACCCCTGCTTTTTATGCAGCAGGCTGCGGCGTAAACGCCTGTTTGAGCTTGCCAGGGAGCACGGTTGCAAAAAACTTGCTTTAGGGCACAACAAAGATGATTTGATTGAGACATTGTTCATTAATATTTTTTATGCCGGAAAGATAGGAACAATGAAGCCTAACCAATCATTCTTCGGCGGACGCTTTGATATTATCAGGCCTTTGTCTTATGTTGAAAAACATGAGATTAACCGTTTTGCTGATGTTTGTGATCTGCCGGCCTTTGTTAATGCATGTCCAAGTGCAGGGTTTACCAAAAGGCAGGATGTTGCAGATATGCTTGAAAGGATGTACAGGCAGAACAAACATATAAAAGGAAATATATTCAGGGCAATGGGTAACATCGCCACTGATTATCTTTTAGAAATATCATCATGATTGATATGCAGAATCAACCGGATTTTCGAAATATCCCCATCGATAAAGTCGGTATTAAGGGGCTGAAGCACCCGATCATTGTTCGGGATAAGGTAAACGGTTCCCAGTCCACAGTGGCTGAAGTCAATATGTATGTAGATTTGCCCCATCAGTGTAAGGGTACTCATATGAGCCGTTTTGTAGAATTGCTGCATACCGTCAATACACCGGTGTCTCTTAATTCGTTAACCAGCATTCTTGAAGATATGAAAACCTCGCTTGGTGCAAAGTCGGCACACATTGAAATATCTTTTCCCTATTTTATTGAAAAAACATCTCCCCGGACGCAATCCAAAGGGCTGATGAACTATAATTGCACGATCGTCGGCTCTTCCAATGACGGAAAAAGAGCAGACTTGGTGTTAAAAGTCGCGGTCCCTGTTACATCTGTGTGTCCCTGCTCCAAAGAAATTTCAGAGTATGGTGCACACAATCAAAGGGGAGAGGTGTTGGTTGCGGCAAGGTTTCATAAATTTATCTGGATCGAAGAAATTGTCGATCTGGTCGAGCAGGCAGCCTCCTGCGATATTTATTCAGTGCTGAAGCGTGCTGATGAAAAATATGTTACCGAAAAAGCGTATAATAATCCAAAATTTGTCGAAGACATTGTAAGGGACGTGGCTAAGGTGCTTATCGAAGATGCCAACATCACCTGGTTTTCCGTGAGCGCTGAAAATTTCGAATCCATTCATAATCACAGCGCGTATGCATATATAGAGCATTCAAGGGGTTGACTTTTCACTAACGGCCATGGGCCGACCTGGTCTGGCAACATCCAGGCTCGCCCCACAACAAGACATGAAAGAAACCTAGTAACTTATTGGTTCTTTCATATAACTCTTTGGCACTTTTTCTCTGAGCATACGCCGAATGGCGTCATATCCGGTTCTGGTTTTGTTCAGCATGATCACAAAGGGGTAAAGCCGGTTATCATCTCCACGAATAAAACCTGCACGGCTTCTGACATCCGACAGCGTGCCGGTTTTATAAAATTCCTTTCCATCTCTTCTTAAGAATTCATACCAGGGCATAAATGCAATAAGAACATCTCTCATCTGGGCAGGCGTCAGTTGGTTACGCCTGGACAACCCTGAGCCTTCAACAATTGCTGCATTCCTTAACCCCAGCGATTTTTGCGCAAATTCATTCAGAAGAGCCGTTCCTTTTTCAAGGGTGGCTGGAGGTCCGTATGTCCGGGCGCCCATGGTCAGTATGAGCTGGTTGGCAATAAAGTTATTTGAATATTGCAGCAGCTTCTTAATAATGTCCGCCAGGCTGAAAGAGGATGTGTAGGCAATGCAAGCCTTGTCATCGCCTGTATATTTACCCGTCAGGACTGCGCCTGTAATTTTAACTCCGGCTTTTTTTAAAAAATAGTGCATCAGTATGCCCGGATAATTCTGGCGAAGATCATGGGACAGGAGAATTCTGTCGGTTTTTTTTGATTTGGGCCTGATTTGCTTTGCCAGGATGTCCGGAAATGGCGTTTGCTTCTCAGCAGAAATATATTTTCTGCGTTGGCTGTCCCATTTTAAGAAGATTGTATTGAAATTGGCGCACAGCGCTCCGTTTGTTGCGTCATAGGGATTGTTGGATGATCCGGCCCCGGGGATTGTAATTTGGGGGGCAAAATAGGTTTGATCCACAATGATATTTCGGATAACCGCAGATGAAATAATTTCTTTGGAGACCAGTTTGAAAAGATGGCGAGAAATTTGATCGGCAAATGCAGTTATTTCCTCGGAGACAAATAGAGGATCTCCAAATCCTTTCAGGTAAAGGTCTTGGGTTGTTTGGTCGTACCAGGCCCGTGTCTGGAAATGGAAATCTTGACCATACATTTTGATTGCTGCAAGACTGGTCAGTATTTTCAAAATTGATGCAGGAATTAACGGTTTGTCCGGATTCTTTGCATAAATTGTTTTGCCTTGATCATCGGACAGGAGGATGCCCGATGTTTGGGCACAAACATGCAAGGATGTGGAAATGATTACAAAGAGACCCAAAATAATCGTGAAAATATATAGTTGGATTTTATGTTTCATACTTTAAAAAAAGGCTGCACTATTGGAAAAAGA
>JAKSBO010000327.1 GCA_022361095.1 Desulfobacterales bacterium
TTAAAAATTAAAAGGTTTCACTATAATCAACTGGTTTCAAAGTGCCTTAATATGCCTTCAGCAGTACCTGATGATCACGCGAAATGCGGTGCAAGCAAAATGAAAAGACCAAAAAACCAGTCGTGTAGTAAAAAGCAGGATGACGATCAATTGTTGCGTTTGTATAGGTCTAATATATCTGATTCATTCAGGAAGGTCAAAGGGAATCGTTTGTTTATTTGTTAAGGCTGAATTGTGTTGCTTGTCTAAAAATAGGAAGGCACGGCAGCGCCGGAACGGTGCTGCCGTGAAGCAAGAAAAGCAAACAAGGAAGGATCAGGTTAAGGAGAGAACGTAAGGTAGGATCAGGTCAACTGCCGGGCGTTTATTTGCCGGTGAATATCCGTGTCGGGATCGACCTTTGGACAGGCTCTTGTCAGCCAATGGGAGTTATGAGGTGTAAACAGGGCATAGGGTTTGATCCAGGTCAGACCGATAAAAAAGAAGAATCCATAGGCAAATGCCAGAATCGAGGATATCCTGCCGAATTTCCAGGCGTAGATTGTGGCGGACAGACTGGAGCCCAGCACAATGCCGATAATGGTTTTACTTCCGAATATGGCCGGATGCCAGAGAAGCAATCCCCAGGAAAGTAAGAAAAAAAGCTGGGCCACTGTCAGTTTGAGCACATCGGAAACCAGGGTGATCCGTGCCCCAAGCATTGAGCCTTGGCGAAACCGTGTAAAGATGAAGGTTGTCATGGCAATGGTCTCACGCACATTGCTCCGGGCCCACCTTAAATACATTTTACAAAGCTGGGAATAAGCCACCGGGACTTCGGTGAAGACCCTGGCATTCTGCTGAAATACCACATGATATCCCTGACGAAGAATCATGTTAGTCATTGCACGGTCTTCGCCGATATTGGCGGGGCGTCCAAGAAAAGTCTGATTCCGCCACTTATCAAGCACATTCATGACAACGGATTTACGGTAAGCGGACAGGGCTCCGGGGGTACATGTCACTGTGCGGTACATGCTCTGGCTGGCACGTATGAAATCAAAACTGAACACAAAAGCAA
>JAKSBO010000725.1 GCA_022361095.1 Desulfobacterales bacterium
TGATGCCTTGAAGCTAAAATCCTCATGACTTCTGCAATATTGGGGCAAACTATCAGAGAGTTTTTAAAATACCGATTTAAACAAGGTCAAACAGTCAAAACAGATGCGTTGCCCGCTCTGAATGCTATTGGTGAAACCCAAACACACAATAAAAAAGTAACTCCTCCTGACCAGTTGCGGAGCGGCTGCCAATGGTTCATATCATGATTGGTAATTTCTGAATCGAGCCCTGTATTTTTAAATTGTTTTTGCAATGAAAGATAATGTATATTATTGGTATTTATGGTAGTTCCTTTTCTTTTAATATCAGTCTGCCGGTTACATCAATAATCATTCATTTTAGGAACTGTCATCAATAGTATATGCTTATAAAATCAGTTTGTTATCTGGGGTGTATCACCTGTGTTTTGACTGCGGAACTTTAGACAGTCATTTAAAAAGGAGGTATTTTATGAAGCATTTGAGTCTCAAAGCAAAACTGATCGTTTTTTTTCTCTTGGTGGGCTTGATTCCCTTTGGCGTGATTGGCATGTCATCTTATCTGAAAAGCAGTAATGCCTTATCCCAGGCCGCCTATAACCAGTTGGAGGGGCTGCGTGAGGTAAAGAAAGCCCAAATCACTCAGTTTTTTGGCGAGCGGCAGGGGGATTTGGAAGTCTTGCTGGAAACCGTGGGAAATCTTAAAGAGAATGCATTCCAAAAAATTGAAGCCGTACAAGCCCTTCAAAAAGCGCGGATTGAAACGCTTTTTAAAGCACTTGCAAACGATGCCGTACGGTTTTCTCGGCATACCAAACTCCAGGATGCCTTTGCTGCCTTTGACAACGGGTTTCAAAGTGCTGCAAGGGAAAAGTCTCCTGTTTATAAAACAGTTGAGGCCAAGTATCAACAGGTCTTAACCGCCGCAAAGGAAGATGCAGGGGTTTATGATATTTTCTTTATCACTGATGACGGCGATATTATTGCAACCGCCGCTCAGGAAAAAGAGGCATGGACAAACCTTAAAACAGGGCCGTACAAAGACAGTAACCTGGCAAAGGCATGGGAAAAAGCAAGCAGCAAGCCTTACGCCGGGGCCAATGGCATTGTTTATGGCGATTTCACTTACTATGAGCCGTCCAATGCCGCAGCCGCATTTGCAGTCATTCGATTTGCCCCCAATTCAGACGCTCGGGGCAGATGGGGTAAGGGTGAAAGTATTGGCTCTATCGCGTTGCAGATCCCTGTTGAGCCCATTAATAATATTGCCCAAAACCGGCTGGGATTAGGAAAAACAGGCGAAACATATTTTGTCGGAAAAAAAGACGGTAAGATCTCATTTCGGAGTGAGATGTTGACCATGGGGGATGGCAAATATGTTATCGGATACGAGATATCAACCCCCTACATCGAAAGTGCCCTTGCCGGTAAACGCAGCCACCAGGTCTATACCGACAGCCGGGGCAGCCTTGTCATGGTTGTTGCCAGTCCCCTGAATATTAAAGCCATTCAATGGGCATGCGTGACAAAAATCGATATGGAAGAGGCAATCGCTCCCAAACTTGAAGGAGATAAAGATGACTTTTACACAAAATACATCGCCCAATATAACTACTATGATCTGTTTTTGATTCATCCAAATGGCAACGTTTTTTATTCGGTTGTCAAAGAAGCGGATTACAATACCAATATGGTAGACGGTAAATATGCGGATTCCGGCCTTGGCAGCCTTGTCAGAAAAACATTAAAAACCAAAGAATACGGAGTTGCTGATTTTGCACCATATGCGCCAAGCAATAACGAGCCGTGTGGATTTATTGCCCAGCCCTTGCTCCATGACGGTGAAGTTGAACTGATCGTGGCCCTGCAGCTCTCACTTGACGCAATCAACCGGATTATGCAGCAGCGGGAAGGTATGGGGGAAACAGGAGAGACCTATCTTGTCGGGCCTGATAAACTCATGAGATCAGATAGTTTTCTTAACCCAACGGATCATTCGGTAAAAGCCTCATTTGCAAATCCCTCTACAGGCAGTGTGGATACTGAAGCCTCCCGGCTGGCATTATCCGGAAAAACCGACAGTAAGGTGATCATAGACTATAATGGAAATCCTGTATTGTCATCGTTTGCACCGTTAAACATAGGAGAGGTGACCTGGGCGCTGATCGCAGAAATTGATGTGGCAGAAGCGTTTGCCGGCGCAAATGCCATTAAATGGCTCATGGTTGTCATGTCAGTCATCAGCACGTTGGTTATCTTTGGAATTGCTTGGGTTATCGCGCGCGCTCTCAGCAGACCGATCCAGAACATCACTGCAGGTATGAATGAGTGTGCAAACCAAGTCGCCTCTGCATCCGGCCAGGTGTCATCGTCAAGCCAGTCAATGGCTGAAGGTGCCTCCCAGCAGGCCGCGTCAATAGAAGAGACCTCATCATCCATGGAAGAGATGTCATCCATGACCAAATTAAATGCAGAGAATGCAAACCATGCCGACAACCTTATGAAGGAGGTGAGCCAGGTGGTGAAATCCGCTGATGAATCAATGGAAAAGCTCATTGTATCCATGGCGCAAATCTCAAGTGCCAGTAAAGAAACCAGTAAAATTATCAAGACGATTGACGAAATTGCTTTCCAGACAAACCTGCTCGCCTTGAATGCTGCGGTGGAAGCCGCCCGCGCAGGTGAAGCTGGGTCAGGTTTTGCCGTGGTTGCAGATGAAGTAAGAAACCTTGCCATGAGAGCTGCGGATGCAGCTAAAAATACAGCTGAATTAATCGAAGGAACCGTCAAAAAAATAGATGATGGTTCTGAGCTTGTCACATCGACAAATGAGGCATTTCGACAAGTGGCAGAAAGTTCGGCAAAAGTAGGGGACCTGGTAACAAATATTTCTCAGGCATCCAGCGATCAGTATAACGGGATTGAGCAAGTAAATGTTGCCATTGCAGAAATGGACAACGTTGTTCAACAAAACGCTGCCAATGCTGAGGAGTCAGCCTCTGCATCAGAAGAGATGAATGCCCAGGCAGAGCAACTCAGAGATTTTGTGAGTGGGCTTTTTGAGTTGATAAACGGTAAGAAAGATCATGGGACCACAAAGACTTTATACAGAGTAAAATCAACTTCGCATCAGACAAAAACAAACATTTCAGCAAATAGAAACGTGCTTGTCCATGGTCCCAAAGAGGTGGCGTCGGATCAAGTCATTCCTTTTGATGATGACGATAAGTTTAAGGATTTTTAACTTCACATACCATAGGCGTCATATTGCGCATTCCCGGTTGCGGATCTGACTGCAACACGTATAGGAACTTCCTTTTTTAACGGAAAAGTATAGCAAAGAATGAAAAGATCATCCCGGGCCTGGGAGCCTGCGGCGACCCAGGCTTAGGCCACGGGGGCAGGCCCCAATCTTTTTTCGGCCAACTGAAGCAGGCGGGTAGTGACGGCATCTGTGATAGAGGTAATCATGCCCGCCGGGCGGTTGTTGCCCATCACCGGCATATGATGGACGTTGCAGCGGGCCATTTGAAGTTGGACTTTAAAAGCAAAATCGCTGCTGTTAATAGTGACCGGGTTTTCGGTCATGATTTCACTTACCCGGTCGTTAAGGTCCAGCCCCTTGGCAATAATCCGGTTACGCAGGTCACGGCCGGTAACAATCCCGATCAGTTTTTGTTCGCAGCGTTCCGGTTCGTGATATATAAGGATTGAAGAGACACGCTTTTGGCTCATTACCTGGGCAGCCTCCTGTGTGGTGGCTGTAACCGGCAATTTGGCCGGGATGCGGCTTAGCAGTTCCCTGGCCGGTGTAAGCATCAAGTTGAGCTGGGTTTGATCACTTTTGCTGAACAGGCTTACAGCTTCACGTTGCCTTCTGCTTTTCACTTCATCGGAGGTATCGAAGAAACTGTGGAGCCGGGCGTTTTGATCGCAAATCCTGTATAGATCAGCAGCGCGGAGCTGATATACCCGGGTGCCCTCCATGGCAAATGCTTTGAGCTTGTCCCGGCTGCCGGCGTGGGATGAACCATATCCAAACATATCATTTTCACCGAGGCGGGCCTGCAGCTCACCGTCTGCAGTTTTATGATCCACCTCTCCGTTACGGATCAGGTAAAGGTGATCAAGCAGGGTGCCGGTATCGGGTATCTCGGAACCTTTGCGAAAATACCGAATCTCTATCTTTTCCGGCAAGTCGGACAAGGTTTTTTCCGGCAATAGGTCAAATGGATGGTTGTTTGCCAGAAAGCTGCGTATTTCCTGTAATTCACTATTCATCAGCCTTATTTAATCCTTTTTAGACCGGCGAAAACCATCCTTAAAATTGATGATTGACCCCAACGTTTCAGAAGTCATAAGGATTTTAGCTTTAAGAGATCAAAGTTGACGCTGTAGTAATCTACCACAAAACCTTGATAACGCCGAAGATATAATTTTCATGGCTTCCCCGAAGGGTAAAAAATTTCGAGTGAAGGATAAGCAGGGAGACATCATCCTTGTTAAAAACCAGCCAATCATTTTGCTCGTGATACTGCCAACATGATCAAATGGGAGGCTGGAGAAGACAAAGAATTCTGAATATTTAAGTGTCCAGAGAATATCGGCTAATACAAGAACGGTTAACTTCTGGCAAATAAATTTACAAAGTATTCTCCCTGAATATTCTTTACAGCCGTGAACCATACTGATATGGAATTCAAGCGGATGCTAAGATGATAACCGATCCGGTTATCATCATGATTCCTCATGATATGCGGTTGGATATCAGATTTTTTAAGATAACCGGACAACCGGAGAATAACTTGTTCTACGAGGAATTTAAAAAATTGTTTTTCGAAAAAAAAA
>JAKSBO010001100.1 GCA_022361095.1 Desulfobacterales bacterium
AAAAAGGGGTCAAAAAGCCGTTTCATGTCTTCGTCACAAATGCCATAGCCGTTGTCCCGGACCGAAAGCATGATCCACTTTTTTCTAAGCGCCACATAGATGTCGAGGCGGCCCTTGCCTTCAACCGCATCAATGGCGTTGCATACAATGTTGAGCAGCACCTGTTTGATCTCCGGGGCATTGCCGTTGATTTTTGGAATATCCGGAGGCAGGTCCAGCGCAATGGTCACACCGGATTCCTGTCTGAGGCGGAAATGAAGCAGCTTGATCACATCGGTGACCATATCCTTGAGGTCCACCCGGGAAAAATCAATGCGTTTTCTTGGGCTGAAGGTCAAAAGATTTTTTACGATATCCCGGCACCGGTTGCATTCGGTAATAATGGTGTCAATATATTCGTCAAAATCCGCCACCAGATCCTCAGTCCCGGGATTATTTTCAAGGCACGCCTTAAGTCTGGGCAGACGCCGTTTGAGGCCTTCTGAAAATCCGTGGATTGAGGTTAACGGGTTGTTGATTTCATGGGCCACGCCGGCTGCCAGCAACCCTACGGTGGCCATTTTCGTGGAGTAGTAATAACTTTCCTGATACTCTTTTTCCCGGGTCACATCCCGCATAAGGAGAATAAATCTAAAGATTTTTCCATGAATATCCGTCATGGGGGACACCGATACTTCAAACTGCCGCTTTTTATCCTTGATTATATAAACCTGGGTCTTGCGGCAAACCTGTCCGTTTTCCAAAGACGCCTTCACCGGACAGTCCGGGCAGGGTGTGGTTCGATTCATAAAAAGTTCATAGCAGGTCTTTCTTTCGGGGCGGTCACAGTCAAAAACCTCTGAGAAAAGCCGGTTTACCGTAATGATGGTAAAATTTAAGGACATGATGACCATCACATCGGAAATGCCGTCCAAAATCGCCTGGAGTTTTTGACTTTTACGCTCAAGCCTGATGTTGGCAGCCTTAAGCTGGGTCATTTTATGCTTGGCCTCCGGGAAAAACCCCAGTTTGGTATGTTTCAGGCCGATAATATCATCAAGGGTCGTTTTTCTCATCACCACACCTTTTCACATATTTCAATCATCTCCTGGACCGTGGCACTTCTTGGATTGCTCAGCAGGCAGGTATCCAGGGCTGCCATCTCGCAGATGCTTTGGAGTTTGGATTGATCCGGTACGATATCCCTTAGTTTTGTGGAGACCTTAAGGCTTTTGAAATACTCTTCAAGTCTTTCAATACCGGCCAGGGCGGTTTCCCCGGGTGATGAAAGGGTTTGACCCAGAATCACCTGGCCGATCTGGGCTATTTTGTCGGTACTGGACTCCAGGTTGAACCGCATGACCTGGGGCAGAAGAATGGGATGGATAATGCCGTGCACCGTATCCAATACCCCGCCCAGGGAGTGGGCCAAGGCATGGTCCAGCCCTAAGCTGGCATTGCTGAAGGCCATCGCTGCAGAGGTTCCGGCCATGCTCAGTTTTTCAAGGTGCTTGATGGAACGGGTTTCAAGGGCCGTTGGCAAATGGTGGACAATCTGTTCAATGGCTTTAAGGGAGTGGACTTCGGTCATGGGAGAGGCGATCCGGGAAACATGGGCCTCAACGGCATGGGCCAGGGCATCCAGGGCGGCGGCAATGATAAGCCCCCTGGATTTGGTGGTCAGAAGCTCCGGATCAATAATAGAGATATTGGGCACAAGGGTTCGGCTGATGATGGACATTTTCACCCGGCGTTCCATATCCGTAATAATGGCAAACTGGGAAATATCCGATCCGCTGCTGGCGGTTGACGGGATGAATATCATGGGCGGCAGAGGATCTTTGATCTGGTTGGCCCCTTCATAGTCGTTCACCCGGCCACCGTTGCTGGCCACAAGTGCAATACCCTTTGCAGCGTCCATGGGGCTGCCCCCGCCGATGGCCATGACAACATCACAGTTTTTTTCTTTGTATAGCTCTGCGCCCTTCTGGATCTGCCAGTCCCTGGGGTTGGAATCAATATCCGAATAGTAGACCCAGTTGAGTTGTTCCTGGGACAGGATGGCAATTAATTTTTCCACCCATCCGGATTTTTCAATACCTGAATCGGAGACCAGAAATATTTTTTCTGCTCCCATTCGTTTGGCACTCATACCGGCGTATCTAAGACTTTTTCTGCCAAAGAAAATTTCGGGGACGGAAAATTTTAAAATCTCCCCGCAACGATCTGGTTTTAAAACGAACTCCATCTTGCTTTTTTTATCCTAACTAACTATAAATCCATGTACTTTCCTGCGTTGAAAATTTAAGTCTCAAATTTTTAAAGCAGGCAAAAAAACAACTTAAATTA
>JAKSBO010000612.1 GCA_022361095.1 Desulfobacterales bacterium
CATCCAGAAAAACACCGTCATTATCTTCCCGGTTTCGAGCGGTTACCCCGATCAAAATCTCACCTTCATTAGTGAATTTTACCGCATTGGATACCAGATTGGTCATTACCTGTTTTAAACGCAGGGGATCGGTTTTTATTTGGCGCGGCACATTTTCATGAATATCTGTGATCAGCGCCACTGATTTTAGGGCAAAGCCGGGTTTAAATATATCTATGACTTCCCCTACAAGTGTTCGCACATTCACCGGAACCAATTCTATGTCAAGTTTTCCCGCATCTATTTTTGAAAAATCAAGGATGTCGTTAATGATTTTTAATAAATCCTTTGACGATGTATTGATGGTGCTTGCGTACTCATTCATCTGGGGTGGCAGGCCGGCTTTGCGCATAAGATCGCTTATGCCGATGATGGCATTCATAGGCGTCCGGATTTCATGGCTCATGTTGGCAAGAAACAGGCTTTTTGCATTGGACGATGCTTCTGCTGCATCCCGGGCGACCCTAAGTTCGGCATTGGCGTTTTCAAGTTCTTGGGTGCGTTTTGCCACTTGTCTTTCCAGCAGCACTTCCCTGAGTTCAATCTGGCGGACCATCCAGTTCATGCTACGCATTAGGGCGATTAATTCATTTTCATCTTCCGTTTCAACCGGATCATTGGGGATATCAAAATATCTGTAGCTGCCGTGTTTTATGTCCAGGCACAGGGAGGCGATCTGCTGCACCTGCTTGAAAAAAAGCCATTGAAGCCCAAAAAGAAAAGGGCTGAATACGGCATTAAATAAAATCAGGCATATGCATATGGTCAAAGCAATTTGGAAGGTGGTATCAAAAAAAAAGGGCGTATTCCGGGTAAAAAGAATAATAACCACCACCGGAATCAACATATGCAGCGAGGAGAGTAGGCGAAACTTGGTTTTTACTCTAAGCATGGGGAAACCATCACAACAATAAGTCGTTTTACATTGTCAACGCAACATCCGGAGGTGCTGAACATGGGCGCTCCGGATAATTTAATAATATGGTAATCGTCTCTTTGGGCAGCATATTTTCAAGGTTAAAATTATTTGTTTGTCTTAAGTGTCTTTATTAGGCTTGGTTAATATAGGTAGTTTTAATTAAAGTCAAGGGGAAAATAGGGATGCCCTTATCGTCTTTTGGCAAAATAAGCGCCTGAAGTACACGAATTCTTTAGGCGGCAAATGCCTTTCATTGAAAATTGTTTAAGAATGGACCAACGGCCATTATTCGCTCAGTACCTTTTCGAAAGGCTTTTTGGGGTCTTGTTTTACATTTTCCTGAAAGGTCTCCTTTTCAAAGGCGGGAAGAAATACCTGGAAAACGGTGCCTATACCTTCCCGGCTTTTAACTTTGATAAAGCCATTATGTTTTTTTACGATGCCATCAACTGTGGATAATCCCAGGCCTGTCCCTTTCCCAAAATCCTTGGTTGTAAAATAGGGGTCAAATATTCGCATTTGGGTCTCCGGGTTCATGCCGGGCCCGGTATCTTTTACATCAAGGCGTATATATTTTCCGGGGGGGAAATTACCGGCATCCTTGATTTCCGTATCATACAATCCCACGGACAATACCCCGTCCATATGGCCCATCGATTGATAGGCATTGGTACACAGATTCATAACCACTTGATGAATTTGAGTGGGATCGGCCATAATTTTAGCTTTTGACGTGATCTCTTTCTTGATTTCAATGGAAACAGGCACCGTTGATCGGATCAGTTTTAGGGCCTCTTTTACGACTACGGAAAAGGTGAAGGGACGGGGTTTATTTTCAGCTTGTCTGCTGAAGGTCAGTATTTGATGAACCAAATCGGATGCTCTGTTGGCAGCGTTAACGATTTCGTGAAGATATTCCTTGGCCGGGGCGTTCTCATCCAGGTTCATTTGCAGCAAATTGGCATATCCCAAAATACCGCTAAGAATGTTGTTGAAATCATGGGAAATTCCGCCCGCCAAGGTGCCGATAGCTTCCATTTTATGTCTTTGCTGGAGTTGGATTTGTAATTTTTCTTTTTCTGCTTCGGCTTGTTTCCGATCTGAAATATCCCGCACAACTGAAATAATAAACAGCTCACCGCTTTGTTCTAAGATGTTGCGGTTTGTCTCGACAGAAATTTGTTCGCCTGTTTTTGTTCTGTGCAAGGCTTCGAAAACCTGGTGTTGTGATTCAAAGAGTAAATTGGGGTCATTGACGGTCTCGTGTTTTTCGGGAAACACCTCCTCTGTAATATCTGCAACAGTGAGTTTAAGAAACTCGTCCCTTGAGTAACCATAGCGTCGGCAGGCAATCGGGTTCACCTCAATGAACGGTTGAAAACCATCCTTTCTAAACGGATGAACAAATATTGCATCGCTGGTTGCTTCGAAAAAAATTTTAAACCGCTTGGCATGATTGAGAGAGGCGTCTTCAGCGGCCTTGAGCGCGGTAAAATCATGGTTGTTTCCACGGCGTCCAAGCCAGTTTCCGTTACGGTCATACACCGACAAGCAGTTGTGCTGTATCCAGCGCACGCTTTTATTCCGGTTTATAATTCGGAAAGTGAGCTTGCATGTGTCTGTTGACTCGGTCATATGTGTCAGGTTCTGTTTGACCTTTTCACGATCATCGGGGTGCACTAGAGAAAAGAATAGCGATGGGTCACGTATAAATTCCCGGGCTTGGTACCCGCTTATTTTTTCACAAGATGGTGATACGTAAATTAAATTACCATTTAAATCACGCCAATATTCCCAATCAAAGGTAAAGTCAGCTATAGCCCGGTATTTCTCTTTACTTTTTTTGAGCGCTTCCAAAGCGCTCTTAAGTTTGTTGATGTATCTGCCGTGGAAAAAGCCGAAAATGAGTCCGAAAACAGTGGGAATAATATATGCTGCCGATATAGATGGGACATATCCTGTTATTATTTTCTGTCCGTATGACAAAGAGACAAGCATTAGTGCTCCCAATAGAGCACCGATAATGGAGGCGTCACGGCAAATGTCTGTGGTTGCTGTGGTGTTCACTTTTATTTTAAGCATATGCCCTCCTTTTCTGTCACTTTTTACGGGTGTTGGCCTTTAAAGCCAACTTATATATACCATATTAAGTTTGGATAACAGTATTTTATTGATATGTCATTTTTTTATTGCGAATATATAAAAATATTAGTTCGATGCT
The DNA here is from genome assembly GCA_022361095.1 of Desulfobacterales bacterium. GTDB lineage: Bacteria > Desulfobacterota > Desulfobacteria > Desulfobacterales > Desulfobacteraceae > Desulfobacter. The sequence continues at coordinate 3,180 of JAKSBO010000612.1, forward strand.
ATCCCCAACCATCAGATTGATGTCAATTTAAAACAAGCACCGGTCAGATCGTTACCGGCCATGTCCCTTAATGAAAAAACTTTATGCAGTATCCCATGGCAAACAGGGCTGCTGTATATGGCGTATTTTACCGTGCGGTTTTCAGTTCTGTAACGCCCTGTTGCTTAAATTTATGCTGAACCCCCAACTTATTGTGTAGATCAGATTGATCATGTGAGTGTTAAAATTGCGTGAGCCTTTTGTTAAGTTTTTAATGTGCAGCTAGCATTGTTATTGACATCTAACTAAAAGTCTAATAAGTGTCGATTTCCATATACTTAGTTTTCGAACGAAACCTGGAAATTTTGCCGCGTACAAGGTGGGACAAATTAAAGCCTTTGGAATACACAGCACATGTCGAGGCTTAAAATTTGCGGCCAGTGAAGTAATCGGAAAAATATGCGGTTTTCGGTCGGGCACTGCCTAGGCTGGAACAGTGTACAATCAACCCAAATATAGGTTTTTGCCTATCCGGCAATATGTCGCTGTTCTGTTTTTGTTTAATCTTCTTTTTAAATTTAATTGTTTTTAGCCATTGGAGATCTCTGCCATGAAACAAATTCGATTCAAGAACCTCAGCCTTTTTAAAAAGATTTTTAGTATTGCATGTCTCTCCGGTTTGTTGCTTTTTGTGATTATCACCTTTTTTATTATTCCAGTTATCCAAAAAAAAATGATCCAAGAGCGGGAGACCGCTTTGGAAAATGTCGTGGATACCGTTCTCAGTCTGATTAAGGATTATGAAAAACTGGTTGGCCAGGGAAAAATGACCCGGGATCAAGCAAAGTCCGAAGCTAAAAAAAACATCCGGGCGATAAGATACGGAGCCTATTCCCAGGAATATATTTTTGCCCTCCGGGCAACGGATACCACGATGGTAATCCATCCCATGCAACCGGAGCTGAACGGAGAATCCATGTCCCAAACTAAAGACGCCGGGGGGGGATTCCCGTTTAAGGAAATGGTCACACTGGCCCGGGAAAACTCCGGCGGTTTTTTAACCTATTGCTGGCCTAAGCCCGGTTCAAATAAACCGGTACCCAAGCTTTCCCACGTAAAGGCGTATACATCCTGGGGCTGGATCATCGGATCCGGAATTTACATGGACGATGTCATGGCTGCCGTAAATAAAGTTAAATTGACTATTTACACTGCCATATTGGTCACTACGCTTATTTCACTGGGGTTAGCACTGTATATTGCCAACATTATTGTGAAACCGATTAAACAAAGTGTATTGTTTGCCGAACAGGTGGCACAAGGGAATTTAACCCATCAGCTTTCCATTGGACAGGAAGATGAGGTTGGGGAGTTGGTAAAAGCGCTGAACCGCATGGTTTCGAGTCTGGGCAAGATATTTTCCGATTTTTCTGGAAAAACAGATTCCATTTCCGCCTGCTCAACCGAATTGTCCGCCATATCCGACCAGATGTCTTCCAGCGCCAATCAGATAGCCGGTAATTGTTCTCATATTCTAGGTATGGCGGAACAAACTGCCGACGGCATGACAACGACGGCAGCCGCCACGGAGCAGACCGCCAACAGTGTCCAGGCCATCGTATCCGCCTCTGAAGAGATGTCCGCCACTATTGCCGAAATCTCCGGCAACATGGCTGAAGGAAACCGCATCACAATTAAGGCCGTTAACACGGCTAAAGATGTGTCTAACAACATAGAAAATCTAAATATGGCTGCAAACCAGATCAGTCAAATAACAGAGACCATTGCCGATATCTCTGAACAAACTAATCTTTTGGCCCTTAATGCCACAATTGAAGCCGCCCGTGCAGGTGAGGCAGGCAAGGGGTTTGCCGTGGTGGCGGCGGAGATCAAAGAGCTGGCAAGACAAACAGCCCATGCAACGGATGAAATTAGTGCAAAAATTACAGGAATTCAGTCCACAACCCGGGAATCCGTATCGTCTATCACATCCATCGCGGAGATTGTTGACGAGATCAATCAAATTGTTTCCACCGTCGCTCGTGCCATGGAAGAGCAATCGGCTATGACAAAAGAAATTTCATTCAACGTCAGTCAGGCAGCCCAGGGAATGAAAGAGACGAACAAAAATATTAATCATGCCGCCCAAAATGCAGAACATGTCAAAGAGGATATTTCCGAGAATACCCAGGCAACAGAAGAAATGAGTGTATCAAGCGAACAGGTGAAAGCCAGTGCATCTGAACTTTCCCAAATGGCAGAGCGCCTTAACCAGATGGTCGGGCTGTTTAAATTTTAATACGGGCCCGGGGATTGTCTGATCAAAATTACACCTGCCCTGTCTTCCAGGGCGGGTTTAAAAAAACACCCGAAAAGCCGATAGAAAGGCGTAAAAGGCGCCATCGGCGCTGATACCATTTACCTGCCGGGCTCACCTTTTGATCCCCTGAATCACCTTGTTCAAAATGTTCTGGAAGGGGCGGTTCGCCCCGGCGGATCATTCCAGCCGAAAATATAATCTCGGATAAGCGCAAAATAGATGAAAGAGAAGCTTGTCCGGCCCGGACTTCTTGTATAGAATGCAAAGCAAGAGTTCCATCATGAAAAGCGAAAAACGGTTTACGATCGGTATAAGGATGACTGACTGATGAAAATATGGCCCCTGCTGTTAAAGGCGCCTCGATACCTTGGTTTCTGGATGCTGGCGGATATCGCCTATGTTTTTTTTCTGTTCTTTTTTTTAGATGCAGTTATTCCATTAAGCTTTTCCCGATTTATTTTTGTTCATCTCCTGGCCATCGGTGTCGGCGCCATGGTGATGTTTTCCGGCTTGGGTGCCGGTATTCTCTGGATACCGGTTTTGACCTTTCTGGAAGTCAGACCTTCAGAGGCTGTTGCCATTTCAATATTTACCCAAATCGCCGGTAAAGGCACCGGCTCTCTGACCTATTTTTTTAACGGCATGGTTGACGTAAAAACAGCGGTGGCCTTTATTCCCATAGCATTAACAGGCGTGACCCTTGGTTTTTTATCCAGTTTCTACATTTCCAGGGGGTACGAACAACTGCTGCTATATATTTTTGTGCTTATTGCCGCCTATCTGCTGATTCGAACCATTCAATCCCTAAGAAACCCGATGCCTGTTATTGAAGCATCCTTATCCCCTGTTAATACCACGCCTGTTCCTTATCGCCGAAGCTATCCCGTGGTCATTGTCTCTTCATTTTTCACCGGATTATTGAGCATCGGAAATACGGACTGGCTTATTCCCCATATGACGCTTAAGCTCAAAATGCCGACTTCCCGGGCCGTGGCCACCAGTCTGCTTATCATGTTTGTCACGATCCTGTTTTACCTTTGTCTGGCCTGCATCAGTGTCTGGCAGGGATATGCGTCCTGGCCCCATGGCACCTACCTTTTATTTGCAACCTGCAGCGGGGTGATTCTGGGGGGGCAGATCGGCACTCGCCTGATTCGCATCCCATGGTTTGAACGATATCAAAAACATACGTTTATTGTGCTGCTGGGCGCATCCATAATTCATTTACTGTGTTGATTGGCTTTCGGGCGGGATGCCGGCTGACAGCCCGCCCGAAGGATGATGGTTTTAAGGGAATTCGAGTTTTTATAAGAAAGTCTGGGTATGTTACTCAGATCTTTCAAACTTTGTTGTGGGCTGAGCCTGGCAGCAGATATGTCAGGTCAGCCCGTGGCTGTTATATGAAAGTACCGAAACGTTACTAAGTTTTTTGCATTTTTTGTTGTGGGCGAGCCTGGGTGTTGATAGACCGGGCCGGCCCATGGCCGTTAGCTCTTTCTTCTGATTGCAGCAAGGACGATAAGGCCTGTGCTCAGCAGAAGCCCGGCTCCCGGTACGGGCACGGCAGATGCATACGCATCAGCGCCCAGCAGAATAGTCACCTCTTCGCCTGCCGTGTAGCTGTATGAATATGTCAGTGTGCCCAGATCGCTTAACTCTTTGCTCATGTCGTTATATGCATAAAAATCAATGCCTGCGGAATCGTACGTTTCCCCGTTGATGGTCAGGTAGGCAAGCGCTTCGGCATATGCCGTACTTGACGCACCGATTTCAAGATCATAGTCAATGGAAATGGCCAAGGTACCGGCTTCTGCGGCGGTAAATGAAATGCCGTATTCAGCTATGGCATTGGAAATTGTCGCCGTTGCCGGATTATCCACAGAGACACCGGCATAGATGTCTTCGTAGGAATCCGCTGTATCCGCCTCAGCCCATGCCCAGTTGTCGGTGTCAATCTCAATAAGCGCTTCACTTGCTGATGATGATGTGTCGGTTTGATCGCCGTATTGCGCAAAAGCATAATAGCTGATGGAAGAGGTCACATTTGAACCCAAGTCAAGTTCAATGGAGGCGTAATCCAAAGATGCGGTAGCCCAGCCTGAGAAAGCTGCAAAAGCACTGGTTGATGTACATAGAATCCAGCAAACCGCTGTGAGCGCTGCAAACGTGAATTTAATCTGTTTCATTGTTTTGTTTCCTTTTTAGAATTTATGTAAATTTCAATAAGTTATTCTCATTGTTTGTTGAGGGGGGCGACCGGGTGTTGATCGTCCGGGCCAGGCCGTGGCTGTTCGTTTAAAATTATTCTGTCCGGATTTGGGAGGAGCCGTTTTCCATCTCCCCTGAAGTGACCGGCA
>JAKSBO010000342.1 GCA_022361095.1 Desulfobacterales bacterium
CAACGCCGAAGTTGGGCAAATTAACAAAAACCGGACCATCGAGTGATTGATGCTTGCCGATTTTTTTTCCCTTATCAGACATAAATTTTTTTCTCAAAAAAAGAGATTTTTACTATATGTCCAGCGACTATTTTTCCATGATGTTGTGTCCCGTTTGTTACAGTGGGTGCCAATATATCATCGGCATATATTATCGAATCACAATCTGCTAATAGTTGATTCGTCAATAAAAATATTTCCGGAAAAACAGTGCAGGCGCAACGATCAATCATCGTCTTTTATTTTTCGTTTGATCCTCTCTCTGTACCCATGAAGAACAAAGAGTGTTCGTGATTTAACCCCGTTCATTTCTATGCGAAAATACCATTTGCTGTATTCAATTGCATTGATTTAACCTCCTGCTAGTAAAAATTGCGATCGTCAACTAAATTCTGATCACTTGTCCAGGGCCATTGCGAAATGAAGTCAACGGGCAACTGAAAAAGGTGTATTTTTTTGTTTAAAAAATACGGTCACAATTCGTTTGTGCCATTCAAGATCGTCGCCATTGTGCAAGTAATATCCAATGCTTGGGCAGCAATGAGATGCCTTGACGAGGTTTGTCTATTTAAGTATGCTGTCCGCCTATTTTGACAGCCTATATTTTTACAACCGAAATTTTGACAGCCTGATTAACGATTTTCAAGCAAGGGGGAACCGAATGGACAGTCAGAACGAAACCCAGCAAAAGCAAAAGGTAGAAATTGATATTGTAGGCGGCCGATTTGATAAAGTGACCACGGTTTTGGAGGAATTTGAGCCGGGTGACGAACGATTTATTCATTCCTATGAGAAAATGAACCTTGGGTCACGACAGGTTGGAGATGTTGAAGTCCGGGAAGTAGAGGTCAAAGTACCCGCAAGGCTTCATCTTAACGTGTTTGATATGAACCGGTTTAATTTGAACCGCCCCGGCGGCGGGGGCCTTGGCGTAAGTGTAGGTGTCTATTTTTATGCAAAGGTTAAATCCATACCCGAGCCGGTGATTCGCACCACAGGCGAACGCCAACTGATCATGGCGCATTACGGACATATTTTTAAAACCCTATTGGGGTATGACGGCGGGTTTGAAATAGAACTCCAGGACCATAAACGCCGGCATGTGGGGCTTGGCTCTTCCATCGGTTCCATGTGTGCCGTGTGTATCGGTATGAATGAAGTGCTGGGCAGGCCTTTTTATGGATGGGAACTGCGGCGGATTATGGGATTTCATGCCTGTGAGGAGAGCCCTGTGAACGATCAATTCCTGCTGCCTGCATTTGAAACCGGTATCGGTGCCATGGTGAGTATTAACGGCGGCTGGGTGGTTGCCAGTGATGACCTGGTACTGGTTCAGCGTGTGCCCCTGCCGGATACCAAAGTGCTGATGTTTATCCCGGAGGTTGACAGCCTAGAGGACGAATTCCAGGGGAAAGAGACCGCTGCAGAATCAGAAGTTGAGCTCTTAATGAGACGGGCAAGAACCCTTGATACGCTTCAGGTCGGGGCCAAGGCGCAAATTGTCCTGATGGACATGATTCCTGCAATGATTCGAAATGATCTTCAAAAAATGGGCGATGCCCTTTTTGAACTGACGCATATGGGATCCAAACGGGCCGAGTGCGAACAACACGGTGCGCTTGGTACACCCATATACAGCTATATCAATGCTTTCCGGGAAATGGGAATTGAGGTTGCCGGCATGAGTTCCGTGGGCCCCACGATTTTTGCATTGACCCGGGATCAGGATGCCTATGACCGGGCACTGAACTACCTTAAAGCAAAAAATATTTCAGACACGCGTATCATTGAGACCGAGGTTGACAATGTCGGTGGCACGATCACGGAAAACGGGGTTGAAAGAACCTTTATAAATGACACCTGGCTTCAAGGATAAGTCTTATGACAAGTGGTTACAAAGTCAAAATTTGCGGCACCACCAATATGGAAGATGCCCAGATGACGGCCGATGCAGGGGCGGATTATTTCGGCGTGGTCGTGGAAGCCGATTTTTCCCCAAGATCTATGACCATTGAAGCGGCCAAACCGCTCTTTTCGTCTCCCCCCCTTCCGCCGGTGGCCCTGGTTTTCAATATGGCAGCATCCCGGGTTGAAACGCTTATTCAACAATTGAACCCATTTGCCGTACAATTTTTAAGTTTGGCGGAACCTTCTTTTGTTACGTATTTAAAGCGGCGCTATCCGAAGGTTGAAGCCTGGCAATCAATCCATTTGCCCCGGGCCGGCGAATCCGTGGACCTGGAAAATTTTCAAAAAACGGTTCAAACCTCTGTGACAGCCGGTGTTGATGCCCTGCTTTTTGATACTGCGGCTTTGTCCAAAGGGGAGATGAAATTCGGCGGCACAGGCATTACTTCGGATTGGGACATTGTTAAGGAATTGATGGATTCGATCCGGGGGACGGTGCCCATTTGGCTGGCCGGCGGCATCAATCCGGACAACGTCGCAGAGGCCATTGACAAGATTAACCCTTACGGCATTGATTTATGCTCCGGCGTGGAAGCGGCCCGCGGAAAGAGAGATGCGGCAAAACTGACGTCACTGATGACAAACATTCGCGGTACGCAATTAATATAGTGCATGATCGAGAACCCAGTGTTTGGGCGAAAAGTTGCCCAGATGCAAGGCGCGAGCAAAGCTGAAACCGGAGCGTACTATAGTACGTGAGGATTGCAGCTTTGTGAAGCAACGCCGCAGATGGGCGAGTTTTCGTTCAAACACAAAATAGGAGAATTCATTCGTGAAAGCAGCAGTAGTCCATGGAAAAGATGATATTCGCATTGAAGAATATCCGACACCAACGGCAAATGCCGGGGAAATTATTGTAAAAACAAAAGTATCGGGCATTTGTGCCACCGACATTAAAACCTTGCTGGGCCAAGGGCTTCCCAAGGATTTGCCCACCATTTTGGGACATGAGGTGGTGGGGGAGGTGTTTGAACTCGGGGAAGGGGTTACGGATTTTCAACCCGGCGACCGGGTGGCGGTTTATCCCATTGCCGTTTGCGGAGATTGCTATTACTGCCGCCGGGGCAGGCATAATTTGTGTGAGCACGAATTTGGTCTGGCCCACGGTATTGAGGGAGGATTTGCCGAGTACGTCCGCCTTCCCAAAGAGATTGTGAACATTGGCGGGGTTATCAAGATTCCGGATGAGGTGCCCTTTGACAGCGCTGTTTTGTCAGAGCCCTTATCCTGCGCCATGGCGTCCCTGACCGCCTGTAAGGTGGGACCGGACCAGGTTGTTGTGGTTCTGGGGGCCGGCCCCATGGGGCTGATGCACCTGAAGCTGGCTAAGTGGATGGGTGCCGTTGTGATTGTTGTTGATCTGCTGGAAGACCGGTTGGGCATTGCCGAAGATATGGGTGCGGACCATTGCATCAATCCGGCCCGGACAAAACATATTGAAGAGATCATGGCGCTAACCGGCAACAAAGGCGCACAGGCTGTGATTGCATCTTTGGGCATACCATCTGTGATTGAGGAAAATTTACTGCTGACCGGAAAAGGCGGCACATTTAATATTTTTGGCGGACCGCCGGCCGGCCATACAATATCGGTGGATCCAAGATGGCTTCACTATTGCGAAATAAATTTAACCGGAACCTTTGCGGCATCACCCAAAGATTTTGAAAAGAGCCTTGGGCTTATCATCAACAATGACATCACCGTTGATGACCTCGTTACCGACCGGTTTACCCTTGATACGTTTTTAGAAGCCGTGGAACGCGCCAAAAACCAGCAAATGATTCGTGGAATTGTCGAATTTTAATTTATTAAAGGGGACGTCAACTATGGATGGAAAAGAGAGACGACTGAATAAAATTCTGAATAAAAAAACAGGACGTTCTTTGGTCCTAGCGGTTGATCACGGCATGGCGCTTGGTGCCATGACCGGCATTGTGGACATTGCCGATACGATTCGGACACTGGACGCCACAGACAAAGTTGATTGCTGGCTTATGACCAAAGGCATATATACCTATGCGTTTGACCCGGCAGGTGATCCGGGGGTGATCCTGCGCGCCAGCGGCGGCGCAACCATTGCCGGACCGGAATTGACCCGGGAGGGGCAAACCGCAGATACCGAAGAGGCCTTGCGGCTTGGCGTGGATGCCATGGCAACTTCAGCCTTTGTCGGATCGGTAAATGAGCATGAAACCCTCATTGGTATGGCCCGGATGGCAACAGAATGCCGTAAATGGGACATGCCGCTTTTAGGGGTTATTGGTCTGGGGAAGGTTAATGAAGATAAGAAGAAAGATCCCAAGTTTATCGCCCTTGGTGCAAGGGTGGGGGCCGAGCACGGCGCGGATATCATCAAGACCTATTATACGGAAACCGATTTTGATAAGGTCGTGGCCGGATGCCCCGTCCCGGTCATGATTGCCGGCGGGCCCAAATGTGAAACGGACCTTGATACGCTTAATATGATATACGGCGCGCTCCAGGGCGGTGCCAAAGGCATTGTCATGGGAAGAAATGTGTGGCAAAGCCCGCACCCCACGGCATTATTGTCAGCAGCCTACGGATTAATACATGAAGGAATGAATGTGAAAGAGGCAGCGGACCTGCTCGCCCATGAAGCCCACTGAGTAGTCTTTGGACGGCTCGTTAGAGGGGCGTCCAAATGCGGGTTGGTCTTCAGGTTCTTTTATTGAAAAAAAGCGTACATTCAGCAGACCGTCTGCGTCGAATGTACGCTTTTTTTAGTTTAAGAATGGCTGTGTTTATTGATTAGGCAATTATTGCCAGTACTTTTGCAGGTATCTTCTTTCAAGTAATTTCAGCGAGCTGATATCAACCTGGCCGCCCGGTGCATAAAACTGAACAAGGTCGTTTTTGTATGTGATTTTTCTGGCACTGCTGAATGTAAATGTCCGGGAACGGTCCTTGGTGACAATTACATAATCGTAAATCCCGGCGGCAGCGTTGTATATACGCTGGGTCATGACTCCCTGGAAGACATTGGACGCCGCCATTGCCGCAGCGCCGCCCTGCACACCCATGGCCCCGCCTGTGCCGAGCCCGCCGGCCACCGATTGCGCTTTGTAAGACTTCACGGCTCTGATCAGGTTGTTCATGGAGTCTGTGAATGCCGCCACAATCACCTTGCCCTCGGGTGTTCTGCCGTAAGCGCCTGCCGCTCCCCCGGCATGGGATCCGAACATGCCGCCCATAAGGGAAAAATCCGTATTCCTGGCACTGCCTTCTGCCGCCGCCAACTGAACCCCGGAACGGTTTTCAATCAGTGTCAGCATGGTACTGGCATCGCTGGTCTTGAATCCCCCGGCCACGGCCCCGGCCACAGACCCGAGAAGTGCCCCCACAACAGCGCCGCCGCCACTGGTGTCACGGGCACTGAAGGTGATGCTCGGCGTCATGGTGTAGTCGGCAGCCACGATCTGGCCTTTTCCAAAATTGGAACCACTTCGCATTTCACCGGACTGCATCAACGCACGTTCTTCCATCATCTGATTCATGGCCTTACCCCGTTCAACCACCACAAAGCAATTGGACTGCTGGGCCAGAAGGCGAAGCACGGGGACGGTGGAGGGCAAACGCAGATCACTAGTCAAATAGTGATACCAGGATTCGTCCCTGTCTTCATAAATGGCCAAGGTGCCCAAAGAGGCCGTGCACCGCTCAAGCCCCTGGTTGGCATTCTGGGTATTTGCGCCCCCGGCCGCACCTGTGGCGGTTGTTTTTGCACCGCTGTTACCGGTGGACATTGAAGACATACACCCTGTCGCCATAAACAAAAGAATGCAGGCCGCCGCTAAACTTAAAATTTTTTTTCTGTTCATGCGAATTATTCCTTATAAATTAAAGAAAAATGAAAGCCCAATAAAAATTAGTTTTCTACTGAAAACGAATTCATGTCCAATCTGATTTTATAATCAGATAATAGTATGATAGCGCATTTTATCTTGTCAAGAATTAAGAGATGGAATCCGTCTTGACAGAAACGGGTGTTGTCCTTATTATACGCGAAAGTCAATTTTCTGACTTTTGGGTCATTTTTTTGTACGAAACGGTCAGAGAACTATTTTTATCTTTCCCCACAGCAATGATGCGGGGGCAACCCAAGGAAATGATAAATGAATTCGCCCACCAAAAGAAAAGAGATTATGAACCGGCTTCTCAAGGAGATAGCGGTCAAAACCGTGTTGGCAATGATCCAGGAAGGCACACCCGTTACCATGGATAATGTGGCGTCCAGATGCGGTGTCTCTAAGGGAACCTTGTACAACTATTTTCAAAATAAAAAAGACCTGCTGCATTATATCCATGAGGCTGTGATCATTCCCATTAAAAAGGGATCAAATAAAATATTTAAAAAAAACATCCCGCCCATGGAAAAAATATATGGATTTGTGGGTAATGTATTTGATTTTCATAAGGAATATCCACTCTACTTTAAATTTATCCAGAGTCAGCGTTCGGCAGCCGATGCCGTTACGGAACGCATGGACGTAATCATTCTCCCTTTGGTCAATGTCTGCCGGGAGGGGATGCGTCGTGGCCAGTTTGTGGATACCGATCCCTATGTCATGGCAGCCATGATTTTCGGTACGGTGATCGGCCCTTTGGAGTCCCTGACATATCGGGGGGAGTCTCTGCAGGATCTGGAAAAACTCAAACAAGACATTGTCCGCTTTCTGGACAACTGTATACTTAAGGAACAGGAGAACTAGTTATGAAGCGTTTTTTGCTTGGTTTTGTCACGGCCGTAATTATTGGCGGTGGATATTTGTATTACTCAGGACAGCTTGCAGTGCCCCGGGCCGGGACGGAAAAAGACCAGGCGTCCTCCCAGTCCGCCCCGGCCCGTCCGCCCGTTGAAGTGGCCGTCTATACTGTCAAGCCCCGGCAAATGATCTTCACCAAAGATCTGGCCGGCAGAACCTCTGCCTATCAAGTGGCTGAAATTCGCCCCCAGGTCACAGGCATCATCCTGAAGCGGATGTTTACCCAGGGCAGTCTCGTTAAAAAGGGGCAGCAGCTTTATCAGATTGATCCTGCCACCTATAAGGCCGCATATGAATCGGCATCCGCCGGCCTGGTGCGTGCCCAGGCCGACGTCAAGGCTGTTGAGCCCAAACTTGCCCGTTACAGCCGCCTGGTGAAAGTGGGCGGCGTCAGCCGCCAGGTCTATGACGATACCGTGGCGGCCCTGGCCCAGGCCAGGGCGGATGTGGCGGTTGCCAAAGCAAATCTGGCCGCTGCAAAAATCAATCTGGACTATACCAAGGTGTTTTCACCCATTTCCGGGCGCATCGGCAAGTCATCGGTGACCGAAGGTGCCCTGGTGACGGCCAATCAAACCACCGCCCTTGCCGTGGTACAGAATCTGGACCGGATTTATGTAGACGTTAACCAGTCCAGCGAAGAGCTCATGGCACTTAGAAAAGGCATGAATACTCCTGAACAGAACTCCATGGTCAACCTTTTCATCGGAAAGGAAGGTACGCCCTATGATCTGCAGGGCAAACTGCTGTTCTCCGATGCCACGGTGGACCAGAGCACCGGCATGGTCCAGTTGAGGATACTGTTTCCTAACCCTGAAAAGGAATTGCTCCCCGGCCTTTTTGTCCGCGCCAGGGTAGAGCAGTCCCGCCGGGAGACGGCGATTGCCGTTCCCCAGAAGGCTGTGATCCGCAATGCGGACGGCTCTGTTTCCGTGTGGGTTGTGGACAAGAATAATACGGTGAAGTTCCAAGCCGTGAATGTACTCCAGGCAGTAAAGGACCAGTGGGTGGTCTCTTCGGGTCTGGTTCCCGGTGACCGGGTGGTGGTTGAGGGATTGCAGAAAATCAGCCCCCGGGCCAAGGTTGCGACCGTGGAATACAACGCATCCGCCAACTCATGATAGCAGGATAAAAACATGTCTCGATTTTTTATAGACCGGCCCATATTTGCATGGGTTATTGCAATTGTCATCATGCTGTCCGGGCTGTTTGCCGTGCTTACCCTGCCGGTGGAACAATACCCCAAGATTGCCCCGCCCAGCATTACCATTTCAACCATGTACCCAGGCGCTTCGGCCCAGGTGGTGGAAGACAGCGTCACCCAGGTCATTGAGCAGGCCCTCACCGGCATTGATTATTTAAGGTATTTCTCGTCATCCAGTGAGGCCAGCGGCCAGCTCACCATCAGCCTGACATTTGAACCGGAGGCAGACCCGGATATCGCCCAGGTTCAGGTGCAGAATAAAATATCAAAAGTGGAAAGCCTGCTGCCCGAGGAAGTTCAACAGCAGGGCCTGACCGTCCAGAAGGCTTCCGACAGCTTTCTTTTGCTGGTCGGATTGTACTCCGAAGACGGCACCTATAAGGATGATGATCTCTCCGATTACCTTCAATCCAACATGGCGGACCCGGTTTCCCGTGTACAGGGGGTGGGCGATTTAACCGTGTTCGGCTCCCAGTACGCCATGCGGATATGGGTTAATCCGGAAAAACTCAATGCATTTAGCCTGATGCCGTCGGATGTTGTTTCAGCCATCCAGGCCCGGAATGCCGACGTCTCATCCGGCCAGCTCGGCGGTGCCCCGTCCATCAAAGGCCAGCAGATCAATGCTGTTGTCACGGCCCAGTCCAAACTGCAGACCATAGAAGAGTTTGAAAAGATTTTAATCAAGGAGAACCCGGACGGTTCCCAGGTCCGGGTGACGGATGTGGCCAAAGTGGAAAAGGGGCCTGAAAGGTACGGGTTCAACACCCGGTATAACCGGAATCCTGCCGCAGCCATGGCCATCAGTCTTGCCACAGGGGCCAATGCCCTTGATACGGCCAAGCGGGTCAAGGATAAAGTCAAGGAATTGAGCCAGTTCCTGCCGCCCGGACTGGAGGTGATTTTTCCCTACGACACCACCCCCTTTGTCCGGCTCTCAATTGAAGAGGTTGTCAAGACCCTGATCGAAGCCATTGTGCTGGTATTCCTGGTCATGTATCTGTTTTTGCAGAGCTTTCGGGCAACGCTGATCCCAACCATTGCAGTGCCGGTGGTGTTGCTCGGCACCTTTGGCGTGTTGTCGGTATTTGGGTTCAGTATCAATACCTTGTCCATGTTTGCCATGGTGCTTGCCATCGGGCTTCTGGTGGATGATGCCATTGTTGTGGTGGAAAACGTGGAACGGGTGATGTCCGAAACCGGTAAGCCGCCCAAGGAAGCCACCCGGGAGTCCATGGATCAGATCACCGGCGCCCTTGTGGGTATTGCCATGGTCCTCTCTGCGGTGTTTATCCCCATGGCGTTTTTCTCAGGCTCCACCGGTGCCATCTACCGTCAGTTTTCACTGACCCTGGTATCGGCCATGGCGCTTTCAGTGCTTGTGGCCCTGGTTTTGACCCCCGCGCTTTGCTCCACACTGCTCAAGCCTGTGAAAAAAGGGCACCATGAACATAAGCGCGGCTTTTTCGCCTGGTTCAACAAAGGCTTTGACTTAAGCAAGGCCATGTATAAATCCAGCGTCAGGTATGCGGCCACCCGGGCGGTAAGGTTCCTGATCGTCTATGCATTGATCATTGCGGGCCTGATCTACATTTTTCAAGGCATCCCCACCGGATTTTTGCCCGACGAAGATCAGGGCATGATGATGACCATCATCTCCGCCCCGCCGGGTGCGACCATGGAACGGACCCAGCAGGCCGTAAATAAGGTGGAAGACTACTTCCTGGACCAGGAGAAGGGTAATGTAAAGGGCCTGTTTACGGTGGTCGGCTACAGCCATTCCGGCCGTGGGCAGAATGTGGCCATGGGCTTTATGAACCTTACGGACTGGTCCCTGCGCCACCGGCCGGACCAGAAAGCCGCCGCAATTACAGGCCGGGCCATGGCCAGTATGTTCAGCATCAAGAACGCATCCGTGTATGCCTTTATCCCGCCGGCCATTTTGGCCCTGGGCGATGCCACCGGGTTTGACTTTGAGCTGGTGGATCGCGGGGGATTAGGCCATACTGCATTAATGAACGCAAGAAACCAGATGCTGGGTATGGCTGCCCGGAATCCCAAGCTGGTCGGTGTCCGCCCCAACGGATTGTCTGATGTGCCCCAGTATAAGCTGCACATTGATTATGAAAAGGCCGAGGCGTTAGGTGTGACCACGGCCAATATCACCAATGTGCTCCAGACCGCCTGGGGGTCATCTTATGTTAATGATTTCATGGACGGCAACCGGCTTAAAAAGGTATATATCCAGGGGGATGCAGGATCGCGCATGCTGCCCGAGGATATTAACAGATGGCATGTGCGGAACAACCAGGGCACCATGGTGCCCTTCTCTTCATTCACCTATGGCGAGTGGACCTATGGATCACCAAGGCTGGAACGGTATAACGGCACCTCTTCGGTGGAGATATTAGGTGCGCCGGCCCCGGGGGTCTCCTCGGGTGAAGCCATGGCCATTGTTGAGGATATGGCCCGGAAACTGCCCAAGGGGATTTTCCTGGAATGGACCGGCCTCTCCTATGAAGAGCGGATGGCCGGTTCCCAGAGCGGCATGCTTTATGCCATCTCCCTTTTGTTTGTATTTCTATGTCTGGCCGCCCTTTACGAATCCTGGTCCGTCCCGTTTTCGGTTATGCTGGTTGTGCCTTTGGGTATCATCGGTTCTGTGGTTGCCACAAGCTGGGCGGGATTAAGCAATGATGTCTATTTTCAGATTGCCTTACTTACCACGGTGGGCCTTGCGGCTAAAAACGCCATCCTTATTGTTGAGTTTGCAAAAAGTCTATACGAAGCCGGGACCGAACTGGTTCAATCGGCTGTCATCGCCGCAGAGCTCAGGCTTCGGCCCATTCTGATGACCTCCTTTGCGTTTATCCTGGGGGTGACACCTTTGGCCGTTTCCGACGGTGCCGGTTCCGCCAGCCAGAACGCCATCGGCATCGGTGTTATCGGGGGCATGGTCGCCGCCACATCCCTGGCGATTATCTTTGTTCCCCTCTTTTTCATCCTCATTGAACGGGGCGGTGAAAAGAAAAAACAGGCCGCGATGGGCCAAGGAGAATAACTTATGGCAATTCGAATAATTACGTCAGCCGTTGCCGGCCTGATGCTGTTGGCCGCCGGCTGTTCCTTTATCCCGGAATACAGTCAGCCGGAAATGCCGGTGGCCGGCGCCTGGCCGGACAATGGCCTCAATGCAGAGTCCGGGGCCGGTCAGACCCCGGCCGACATCGTTTACCAGGATTACTTTACCTCCAAGACCTTGCAGCAGATTATTGCCATGGCCCTGGAAAACAACCGGGATTTGAAGGTGGCCCTGTTTAATATTGAGCAGGCAAGGGCTGCCTATCGTATTGAAAAGGCCGATGAACTGCCCGTCATTTCAGGCAGCACCGGCGTAGGCCGCCAGGGCGTTGCCGAAGACGACAGCCGTTCGGGCAAGGCAAATACCACGGATACATCCATGACTGTGGGACTGGGCGTTACAGCTTATGAACTTGATCTTTTCGGCCGGGTCCGAAGCATGAGCCAAAGTGCCCTTGAATCCTATCTTGCCACCCGGGAGGCGGCGTCAAGCACCCGCATTGCCCTGGTGGGCCAGACCGCAGACGCCTATGTCACCCTGTTGGCCCAAAGAAAATTGCTGCAGCTTGCTAAAAAGACATACAAGGCACAGAAAGCCACCTATGATGTAATCAAAACCCAGTATGATGCCGGTTCCACAGACCAGCTTGCCCTGGCCCAGGCGGCCACATCAACCCAAAGCGCCAAAGCCTTGATTTATCAGTACAAACGGTTGGCGGCCCAGGCGGAAAACGCCCTGGCGTACCTTGCAGGCCCCGGGGTATATGATCTTATCAAAACAACTGAATCCATTGATGAGATCGGCTTCTTGACAGAGCTGCCGGCGGGAATTCCCTCCCGGATCCTTTTGGCCAGACCGGATATCCAGGCGGCAGAGCATCAGTTGAAAGCGGCCAATGCAGACATCGGCGCAGCCCGGGCAGCCATGTATCCCACCATCAGCCTGACCGGTTCCCTGGGGTTTGCCGCCCAGGGGCTCTCCTATCTGTTTGATCCGTCCAGAAGCCTCTCATGGGCCTTTTCCCCCAATCTGAGCATCCCCATTTTCAACCGGGAAGGCCTTAAAGCCAGCCTGGCGGTTGCCACTGTCAGCGAAAAAATTGCGGCAGCCCGGTATGAAGGGGCAATTCAAACCGCATTTAAAGAGGTGGCCGATCAATTGGTGGCGCGCAAACACTACAAAGGTCAGTTGGATGCCCAGAATGCACTTGTTGCCGCCACCCGGAAAGCTTATGATCTCTCCAAGGCCAGGTATGACAACGGCATTGATGATTTCCTCGCGGTGCTGGATTCCCAGCGTTCGCTGTTCAGCGCTGAGCAGGGCGCCATTGTCCTGAAACAGTCTTACTTAAGCAACCTGATTAACCTATACAAGGTTATGGGTGGTGGAAAAATGGATACGTCTAATGCCGGTTAATGATTGAGCGAAACGTCTGGGGCGTTGCATCCGTGCAACTTTTCGTCCACTCACAGGTTTCCGTCTATACACTAATAAATTTAAGATAAGAGGGGAAAAACATGACACCGGAACTTGGCGCAAAGCTTCAGCAGATTACTGAACAGAATATAATGGATATCGAAGCACACAAACAGCAGGGCAAGTCTGTGGTGGGCTACTATTGCCTGTACGGCCCCACGGAACTTGCCGTTGCGGCGGACGCCATCCCGCTGCCTTTGTGCGGCACCCGGCAGGACCCCATTGAAGCGGCGGAACAGACCTTGCCCAGGAACCTGTGCCCCCTGATCAAAAGCAGTTACGGATTTGCCGCCACCGGCACCTGCCCGTTTTTTAAATTCTCGGATATGATCGTGGCAGATACCACCTGTGACGGGAAAAAGAAAATGTTCGAGATCATGGGCAAAATGACGCATGTCCATGTGCTCCAGTTGCCCCAGCAGCAGAACACCGATCTTTTTTTAGACCCCTGGATTACCGAATTAGAGCAGTTGCGGCAGGTGATCGGAAACCAGACCGGGATTCCCATTACCGATGAACGCCTCAGGGCCGCTATTTCGCTGTTGAACCGGGAACGCGAGGCCAAAAAGGGGCTTATGGATGTGGCTGCCGTTAAGCCGTCGCCCATCAGCGGCACCCGGATGCTTGAAATTTTGTTTAAGACAGGTTTTTTTGCGGACAAGGAAAAGGGCATTGAGCTGATCCATGAAATCACCGAGGCCTGCATGCAAAAGGCAAAAAACCAGGAAAGCCCCTTTACGGCGGATACGCCCCGGATTCTTTTGACCGGCGTACCCGTGGGGCTGGGATCGGACAAGGTGGTAAAAATCCTTGAAAATTCCGGGGCCAATGTGGTGGCCTTTGAAAACTGCAGCGGATATAAGCAGGCCTTCCGGGTGGATGAGGATAGAGATCCCATCAAAGCCCTTGCCGAGCAGTATCTTGCCATTCCATGTTCGGTGATGAGTCCCAACCCGGGCCGCGAAGAGCTTCTCACCCGCATGGTGGAAACGTTCAAGGTGGACGGGATTGTGGATCTCACCTGGCAGGCCTGTCACACATACAATGTCGAAGCATTCCAGATCCGGGAACTTGCCGAACAGACCTTTAATCTGCCCTATCTGCACCTGGAAACCGATTATTCCGAATCAGACACGGAACAGCTCCGGGTCCGGATCGAAGCGTTTCTTGAAATGATTTGATTCGCCCTCAGATAAGGGATGCGGAAAAAATAAAAGCTGTAGAGTTTCCGCGTCCCTGACTTCATAGTATAGGAATTTCCATTTTCGGGAACGATAAAGCACGCCCGAAGAGCCCCCTAAGTTCATGTCAATCCTCAACGGCCGCCTATTTTGAAAAGGGCATATTTAAAACTCATTCCTTTGTTTTTGAAAGCTTGATGATCAAAACTATTTAATAAAAGTCCGGGCTTTTGATTTCGTTATTCAGGAGATTTCAATTTTAGCATAGTCTTCTGTTAAAAATCTTTAATACACTAACACCAACGGGCTTTGCTGTGGTAAATAAGTACTTCAATATTTGAAATATAATCAAAATCCCTTCAAGTTAATATCACTATAATTGATATTATTTATATAAATAGAAAAATTATATTGACAATCATTGATCGGGACTTATTTTTACAGTCAATAGTCCGGCGAGTCGCCGGTTTGCTCTTTGACATGATTGGAAACTTCAAACTCTAAGCTCATGTATTGTGTGATTAGCTCCTTTTCACAGGCTGACTTTTAGCCTTCCTTCGGGATTACAGCCGGTTTTGAGATTGGCTCCCACCTTAGTTGTGGGTATTTCCAGCCACATGTGTGCTAGCATGGCGCAAAGGCCAAGGCCCATGGATCCACACCGCCCCGTAGCTCATGATTTGCTGGAAGTGAATCAAAGCAAAATTGCTTTTTTTCTTTTTATTTATGAGTAAGTGAAAAAGAACTTAAGAGCGCTATTTTTGAGCAGCGATGAAACCTGTTCCGTTGGGGAACAAACGCTGCTCTTAACTGTTCTTGAAAAGGAGCAATATATGAGAACATTGAATGAAGTTGAAGTAAAAGCAGTATTAGCTATGGTTCGTGACAGTGAAAAATTGGTCATGGGTTTGAAAGTTTCCATCAGTTCTACTTCATCAGAACTGGGTGCGGTGCAGGATGGTCTTGAGAAATACATTAGGACTAAAAAGCGTCAGTTTGAATTAAGGCTACTCAGCCTGTTGTGTAAAACAGCTTTGAAAAAAATTGCATCAATCATTTTGGCATTCATCTGGTGAATAGCTCACTCATAAAATAAACATTAATCCTCATTATGAGGTGAAACATATATGGGTTTAGGAAAAATATTGAAATTAATCAGGACAAATAAAGGTTTGACCCAAAAGCAGATGGCAGATCACATCGGCATTTCTCAAAATTATTTGTCCCTAATCGAAAGCAACAGTAAGGTCCCTTCTGCTGACCGCCTCTCATCTTTTGCTAAGACACTTAAAGTCTCAAAAGATGCTCTCGTGTTTGTTGCATCACAGCCACCTGAAGAATTATCCGAAAGGGACAAAAAAAAGTACAAAGAGTTACAAAGCAATATCATGTCTCTCCTGCTGCTTGATATTACCGGAGAACTCGTTCCGAATGCCTGATGCTTATTCAAGTATAAAACTCAATATCAAGACATTAAAACATCTTTCCCATCGTCTGGGATTTCAAATAGATGTACTGGAAAAAGCAGCAACAAAAGCAGAAAAATCATATAAATTTGGTAAAATTCCTAAAAAAAATGGAAAAGGTTTTCGTAATATTTCAGAGCCTTATCCACTTTTAAAGAGTATTCAAGAATCCATCCACAGGCTTCTTAAAGAAGCGACTGTCTCTGAGCATGCCCACTGCGGTATTCAGAAAAGATCAAACCTGACAAATGCAAAAAACCATTGTCGCAAAAAGATGATATACAGCCTTGATTTCAAAGATTTTTTTTCCAGCATAAGGCATACTAGAGTTTACGGATTGTTCTTCAATGAATTAGGCTGTTCTCCTCCTGTATCACGTCTACTAACAAGACTCTGCACAGTGAATGGTTGCGTTCCTCAGGGCGGCTCAATGAGTATGGATATTGCTAATCTGGTCTGCCGGAAATTGGATGATCGCATTAGTGGTCTTTGTGCAAGATATGGTGTGGAATACACACGTCATTGCGATGACATGACGTTTTCGGGCAATTTCTTCTCAGACAAATTCAGAACAGAGGTGAAAAAGATAATAAACGAGTGCGGGTTTCCACTCAATCCTGAAAAAGAAATGAGCTTACCCCATCACAACTCTCAAACAGTCGTCGGATTAGCGGTTAACAGGAAAAGGCCTCTTATTCCAAGGGTCATAAGAAGAAAATGGCGACAAGAAAAGCACCTGTTCGAAAAGCATGAGGTTGGTAGGCTAAGTGAAGAGGTCGCAGAAATCCAAAAAAAACGTATAGGTGGGCAGCAAAGCTATCTTAATTATATCAACAAAGGTTAGATCATTAAGAGGGCAAATGACAATTCATTGAAATCAGATGTTATTTTTTAAGGAGTAAGTACCCAAGACTATCCCTCTCAGTCCACACCTTTTAAATTTCCAAAGAGAATGATTTTTGCATTCTCATTTGGTCAGTTTCAGGTGCCTACCGCAATGATTGAACTCTTTTCAGGAAGTTGTCCGGGCACTATATATTGTATCTGCTCTCAAAAGCCAAGAATCAATTATGGCCACCTCTAATAATTGCCTTTTGGCTATGATTTCTTCGTTGCAATAA
>JAKSBO010001110.1 GCA_022361095.1 Desulfobacterales bacterium
AATATTATACAGGGACCGGGACTACCACGGCACCACGGTGGCCACCATGAGTGCCTGCGGCCAGTTTGAACGCAAAAAGGGGTTTGGGCCCTTTGTGGACGGATTCCCGGAGGTCCCCCACTGCCTGTGCTACCGCTGCCCCTTTGACAAGAGCTATCCGGGGTGCGGCATTGACTGTGCCCGGGCCGTGGAAGATGTGATCCTCAAAGAGGGGCCGGACACCGTGGGCGCATTTATTGTGGAGCCCATCACAGCCGGTGGCGGCATTATCCCCCCGGTCAAAGAGTACTTCCCTATGGTCCAGGAAATCTGTAAAAAATACGGGGTATGGATCATCATGGATGAGGTGGTATGCGGATTTGGCCGGACCGGGAAATTCTGGGGCCATGCGCACTATGATGTGGACCCGGACATCGTCACCATGGCCAAGGGACTGGCCAGTTCCTACGAAGCCCTTTCCGCCACGGCCGTAAAACAGGAGATCTATGACATCTTCCTCAATGATACGTCCAACCCCGAAGAACAGACCGACTTTTTCCGGGATATCAGCACCTATGGCGGCTGTACGGCCCCCATGGCTGCGGCGCTGGAAAGTACCCGGATCATTGAAGAGGAGCACCTGGTGGAAAACAGCCGGGAAAAAGGAGAAGTCCTTCTTGACCGGCTCAAAGAATTGAGCGCTTTACCGGTGGTGGGCGATGTAAGGGGAGCAGGACTTTTCTGCGGCCTGGAGATCGTTGTTGACAAGGACAAGAAGATCCCCCCCAGTGAAGCCCAGATGGCAACACTGATGGGCAATATTCTTGCCGAAAAGGTGATTGTGGGCAGAACCAACAGCAGCCTGCCGGGCATGAATACAACCCTCTATTTTGTCCCCTGCCTCACGGTGTCCGAACAGGAGATCGACATCATGGTCTCGGCAGTTGCCAAGGCCGTCAAAAAAACATTTTAACCACGGAAAACACGGAATGCACAGAACTTTTTCTTCAGTGTCTTCCGTGTTTTCTGTGGTTAATCGGCCATGGGCCGACCTGGTATATCAAGGGCCAGGCACAGCCCACAACAGTTGTATAAGAAAGACGTTACCCGGACTGTTTTGCCGTCATACCCAGGATTTTGACCTCAATAACGGCGGTTTCGGCCAGATCATTCGGATCAAATTCATGGGTGCGGGGAGAATATTGGGCCATGATACAGTTCAGGCCTTTGATTTTTTCATCCGGGTCAACAAGGATACGTGCCGTTCCTTCACCGATAATGCTGTTATAGGATGTGCCCCAGTTGCAGGCAGATGGGTGTTTATTTAACTTTATAAGCTCATCAAACTCAAAGCAGACCCGTGCGTTGGCGGCCAGAATATCGAGCTTGCGGCCCGTATCGGCCCCGTGAAAATATAAAAATGGCGGATCATACCCGAAATGCAAAGGCACCACATAGGGCTGTCCTTTGTCTGACAGGCCTAATCGGCAGACTTTAGCCTGTTTTATGATGCCGTCAATCTGCGCCTGATCAATTATCTGCTTTTCTTTTCTGCGCACAACACCTCCTGCTTTAATTTAATAAATTCCTCCTCATCCGCCCCGGTGACCCCCAAAGGACGATTGACATCGTCATGACAGTCGGAGCCGCCGGTGACAAGCAGGTCATATTTTTGGGCCCAATCCATAAGCAGGACCTTATGTTCCGGCGAATGGCCCGGATAATGGACCTCAAGCCCCTTAACACCGGCGTCCAGCATCTCGGGCATCAAACGGGACACGGTTTCCAGGGGCGGCAGCACCTCCTTGTAATGCCCTTCCCCGGGAAAAGACCCGGCTGCAGGGTGGGCCAGAACGCCAAACACAGGTTCGGTTTTTAGAAATGCTTTCACCTGCTCAAGGTCCACACCCGAGGGCAGATAGGCAGGACTGTCATTGCCGATGACCCGGGTAATGGTCTCTTTGTCCGAAATCCCCAGCTTTTCGTCCAGGGCCATTGCAAAATGGCGGCGGGAGGCATTATCAGAATATGCCGCAATATCTTCAAAGGTCAGATCCCTTGGCAATAAAGCAGATTCACCACCAGGCCCGAACACCTCATTGATCTTCTCAATCCTGGCCCGGACCAGCCCATCTCCCCTTCCTTGGGCCAACAGGGTTTTAAATCTCGAGACAAAGCCCGGATCCTTTAACAATCCATCGGCAAAATAGGTCAGCACATGCAAGGTACCCGTGAAAAACGCCCGTTTAAAACGTACGGAAATCTCAACACCTAAAAAGACTTCAATGCCTTCTTTTTTTCCTGCATCCAATGCAGATTCAAGTCCGTCCAGCGTATCATGGTCGGTAACGCCTATGACCTTGATTCCAAGACCTGCAGCCCGGGCCACCAGATCTTGCGGGGAAAAATCTCCGTCAGAGGCAGTGGTATGATTGTGCAAATCTGCAAATATACCTGTCATTGACTCTCTCCTGTAATTAAAATGGTATCTGAATTATACAATATTATTGGTTTTATCATAATCAATACGCGGCCGGATATATTTTCTTTTTTTAACCATTTTGTAATATTTTATTTGATTTTCCTAGATTAAATGATAGAAAGGACAGTTATTACAAATTGGCGTCATATCCGGTTTCAAGCATTGGAAATCCTTGGCAATTCACATTGCCATTCGGGCTAAAATACTTGACCGGCTGAAGAATAAAACAATATTGTCACTTTTTCAGGGATCACACCTGGTCTGAAGCCTGTCATAAAAAATAATAGAGACAAGCCTTTGAACGCTGACAATCCATAAATATCTGGACTTAATTACCTATGGACCCTTTACAAACCCTTGGGAAAATCATCTCTCCCAGTCAGGCCCTAAATCTGTTTGCATCAAAACTCGACAGCACACAATCCGCAAAAATTGCCAAGATCAAACACCCGGAGGTACTGGTCCGTATCGCCAACGCCATTGCCCTTTGCAGGCCATCGAACGTATTTATCAATACCGGATCAGATGAAGACAAGGAAACCATCCGCAAAATTGCCATAGAAAAGGGGGAGGAAAGCGCCCTTGCCATGTCGGGCCACACCATTCATTTTGACCTGGCCGGTGAGCAGGGAAGAATTGTGGACCGCACCTATTACATTGCCGAACCCCAAGACCTGGTATCCAGCCTTGCCAACCGCATGCCCCCCGAAGAAGCCGCAAAGCAGATTGAAAAGAACATGGCGGGCATTATGGAAAATCTGACCATGATCGTGGGGTTCTATATGAGAGGGCCTGTGGGGTCTCCGGCAGCCAACCCTGCTTTGGAACTGACATCCTCAGCCTATATATCCCACAGTGCGGAACTGCTTTACCGAAGCGCCTATGAAGATTTTGACCGGGAAGTTGCGCAAAAGGGTTATTTTTTCACCAATGTACACTCCGAGGGGTTGAACCGCACAGAGGATCTTCCCCAGGCCCGGGTGTTCATGGACCGAAAATACCAGACCACCTATGCCTGGAAATGCACCTATGCCGGCAACACCCTGCTGCTTAAAAAGGGCAATCACAGATTTGCCGTGGATAAAGCCGTATACCGGGACCGGGGCAGAGAGCTGTCCGAACATATGTTTATTACCGGGATCAACGGCCCCGGAGGCCGGACCACATGGTGTGCCGGTGCAGCCCCGTCCGGATGCGGGAAAACCACCACAGCCATGGCCGGCAATGTATTTATAGGTGACGACCTGGCCCAGATGTGGATAGCCCGGGACGGAAGCATCCGCACCATAAACCCGGAAAACGGGATATTCGGCATTGTGGAGGGGATAAACCATGAAGGAGATCCTTTGTTGATGAAGGTATTGCGGCAGCCCGGCAGCGAAGTGATCTGGTCCAATGTGCTTATGGACGAAAATCTAAAACCCCACTGGGTTGGCAATATGGAACCGCCCCCCAAAAAAGGAATTAACTTCCAGGGGGAATGGCACCAGGGAAAAACAAATGACAAGGCCGAGCCCATACCCATTTCCCATCCTAACTCCAGATGCACCCTGGCCTCGGAAAACCTGGACAATTACTCCACCCAAGCCGCAAATCCAGAGGGGGTAATAACACGGATATTCACATATTCAGGAAGAGACGCGGACACCATGCCGCCGGTGTGGGTGGCAAAAAATCCGGATGCCGGTGTGGTCATCGGCGCCTGCATCGTATCTGCAACCACGGCCACAGAGGTCGGGGTCACAGGCATTAAACGCGCCCCCTGGGCCAACGCCCCTTTCATCCCCGGCGCGTTAGGCGACTACATGGATGCCCAGTTCAAGTTTTTCAATAATCCGGAAATTAAGCAACAGTTCCAGCCCGTAATGGCGGGCCTGAACTACTTTCTGACCCACCAGGCCAGGGGCGGGGATTCAGGCAAGCTTCTCGGGGAAAAACGGGATGTCAAAGTGTGGCTGGCCTGGCTGGAAAGATATGCACACAACGAAGTTGGATACCTGTCCACACCCATCGGCAACCTGCCCTGCTACAAGGATCTGGCAGAACTGTTCAAGTCAATCATTGACAAAGACTACCCCAGATCCCTTTATGACATGCAGTTTGCCCTGTACACGGCGAAAATTTTCCAGCGCATTGAGCTTCAGGAAACAGCATATGCGGAGGAAGAGAATCTTCCCAAAAAACTGTTTGAAATCCTTGCAGCACAAAAATCGGCCCTTGCGGCGCTGAAAGAAAACGCAGGGGATATCATCATGCCCGAATATTTCGAACGCCAGAGTTCACACTGACCAAAATTTTTTGTAAACATTTTCCCATTCCATCTACAACCGGGGTCTAAGGTTATCCTGAAACCAGACCCCGGTAAACGTTTCCCTCGCCCCTGAAACGGTCAATACAATCTGTGGTCAAAAATTTAACTCTCCTGGTACGCGACAAAAATCCAGGGTATTCACCTTGACACGACTTAAATATTATTAAATTTTCAGGTGCCAATAACGAAGTCACACGATGCAAACATTCTTAAAAACAACATTTTTTTACATCTTTTTTTCATTTAAAACAATTATGTACAATTCAACAACGGGTTTCCACTTGATTTTAAGGCAAGCGATCAATAAGATATAATGTTATTTGATTTTAGATGAAAGCAGCAATAAGTTGCGGCTTTCATGTTTTGTTGTGGGTTATGCCTGGGGTGTTGATAAACCAGGCCGCCCATGGCCGTTATTAATGACGTTTGCCTTTATAGATTATATTCAACACTCAACAAGGAGGATAATAATGGCAAAAATAGTGCATCGAGAGGAATTGGCCCAGGGAACCATTATCCTCAACGAAATAGACGCGCCCCGTATATCGAGAAAGGCCAAACCCGGACAGTTTGTCATACTTCAGGCAGACGAAACCGGCGAACGTGTACCGTTGACCATGGCAGATACCAATCCTGAAAAAGGCACCATTACCATCATTTACATGGTTGTGGGCAAATCCACGGCCAGATTCAAAGATCTTAAGGTCGGTGAAGAATACTATGCGCTGATTGGTCCCTTGGGAGCGCCCACCCATATTGAAAAGTTAGGAAAAGTTGTCTGTGTGGGCGGTGGAACCGGCATTGCCGTACTGCACCCCATTGCACGGGCATTAAAGGAAGCCGGTAATGATGTTACCTCTATTTTAGGTTCCAGAACTTACGACTTGCTCATCTTGGAAGAGAAGATGCGCCAAGCATCCGATACTTTGCATATCTGTACCGATGACGGTTCCAAGGGGCACCACGGGTTTGTTACGGATATACTCAAAGAGACCATTGAAAAAGAGGATATTGCCCTTGTTGTGGCCATCGGCCCTATTCCCATGATGAAATTTTGCAGCCTGATCACCAAAGATAAAGGCATTAAAACCATGGTCAGCTTGAATCCCATCATGGTGGACGGCACAGGCATGTGCGGCGGATGCCGGGTATCTATAGGCGGAAAGACAAAATTCGCATGTGTGGACGGCCCGGAATTTGACGGCCATCAGGTTGATTTTGACGGGCTTGCCAAACGGCTTGCATCCTACGCGGAAGTTGAAAAACAATCCATGGATGCTTACAACAAATGTCAATGCAATACAAAGTAATGCGCCCCTTTTAGGGATATACGGAGGAATAGATGGCAGATAAAAAAGTAAAAGTTGACCGGGCAGTGATGCCGGAACAAGACCCGGACGTCAGGCGCAGAAATTTTTTGGAAGTTCCGTTAGGCCTTTCCGAAGAGATGGCCATAACCGAAGCAAAACGCTGTATTCAATGCAAGAAACCCGCCTGCATGGACGGATGCCCGGTTTCGGTAGCCATCCCTGAATTTATCAAATGCATAGCTGACGGTGATTTTAGCGCTGCGGCTAAAAAACTATGGGAACGCAATGCCCTACCCGCAGTGTGCGGCAGGGTCTGCCCCCAGGAAGAACAATGCGAAGGCAGGTGTATTCTCGGCAAAAAAGGCAAACCGGTTGCCATTGGATATCTGGAACGTTTTGCCGCAGACTGGGAGCGTAAAAACGGCAAAGGCGAAGTGCCTGAAGTGGCTGAAAAAACCGGCAAGAAAGTGGCGGTTATCGGTTCCGGCCCCTCCGGGCTGACCGTGGCAGGCGATCTTCTGGTCAAGGGGCACGATGTCACCATTTTCGAAGCATTCCATAAACCCGGCGGGGTTCTGGTATACGGTATTCCCGAATTCCGGCTGCCCAAAGAGATTGTTGCAGCCGAAGTGGCCACCCTTGAAAAGATGGGCGCCAAAATTGAATGTAACACCGTCATTGGTGCCACCGTCACCGTTGACGAACTGTTTGCCGAAGGGTATGACGCAGCATACATTGGGGTGGGCGCAGGGCTTCCCAGATTCATGAATCTGCCCGGCGAAAACCTCATCGGTATCTATTCTGCCAATGAATACCTGACCCGGACCAACTTGATGAAAGGCTACCTGTTCCCCGAATATGATACGCCCATTGCCCGGGGCAAGAATGTTGTGGTGCTTGGTGCCGGCAACGTGGCTATGGACGCCGC
>JAKSBO010000448.1 GCA_022361095.1 Desulfobacterales bacterium
GATATCGGTGAGCAGGGCGACCCTTCGGATAATTCATATCATGTCGTGGTTGGCGCTTCGGACAGCCTTCTGGATGGGTTTGTTATCCAGGATGGCATGGCAGACGGCATGTTTGATCACGGCAGGGGCGGCGGACTTCTATGTGACGGGTGGGCCTCTCCAAAGATTATAAATTCTTCTTTTTACCGCAACCAAGCCAGGGAAGGCGGGGCCGTTGCCTGCACCGGTTATTCAGCCCCGGTCTTGGAAAATTGCACTGTTTCGGGCAATAACGCCCGTCTTGGTGGTGCAATCCTTTTCAGAACAGGACCGGATAACCGGGAATCGGGCGCACAGCTCATTGATGTAGAATTAATTGACAATACCGCAGAGGACAGGGGCGGTGCTGTTTTTATTGATTATGACGCATGGCCCGGTTTTACCCGCTGCACCCTGTCCGGCAATGCGAGTACCGGCAACGGGGGCGGGGTTTATGTGGATAACAATTTTTTGGGCCGGACCCGCAATGGGACAACATTTAACGCCTGCGTTTTAACGAGAAACACCACAGGGCTGAGGGGCGGGGCTTTTGCCATATATGGAGGGAAAGTGCTTCTGAAGGATACTGTTGTTAATCATAATATTGCCGTGTCCGGAGGCGGGGGGATTGCGCTTGATTACAAGGGGGCATTTCTCAATGAGAAAGAGACCTCTGTGATACGGGAGAATACCAGTTCATCCGGAAACCCTGATATTGATTAGGGGCCCAGCCGTCATTTTTTTATAAGAAAGTCTGTGTAAGTTACTCAGATCTTTCAAACTTTATTGCGGGGCGAGCCTGGGGGGTGATAGGCCAGGCCGGCCCGTGGCCGTTAGTCCGCCCCTGTCCAGAGGTATTGTTTCAGATCAATTCGGTCTTTCGCATCAAAGAGAACGCCTTCGTCCTGTAATCGTGCCTTTTGCTCCTCATATCCACATGATTTAGGCAGGCTGATCAGCCCTTTGGCGTTGATAATCCGGTGCCAGGGGAGATTGTGCTTTCGGCTCATGGAATGGATGATCCGGGTGACCTGCCTGGCGCCGTTGGAATGCCCGGCCATTAGAGCGATGGTGCCGTATGTACTCACCTTGCCCTCAGGGATGCTTTTGATAATCTCCACAACGTCTTGGGTGAATTTTTCCATCACACGGTCTCCTAAGAATTTACGTAATCTCACAAAGATAAGTTCTGCTGCAATGTTATATCAAACATTCGTTTTTGGACAAGAGTGAGTGCAGGCTCTTTGCCCGATTGAACAAAAGCCGGTTAAGGCATGGACCATAAAAACGCGCTCACGATGCGTATCAGGACGCCGCTTCGAAGCCTTGGGACAAACCCGGCCGGCACGCCAACACCTTATTCAAAAATGATCCGCTTATTTTTTGAGCCAGGAGAGAATATCTGATTTTTTTGGCACTTTTCCCGAGCATTTGACCTCTCCGTCCACAATGACCGAAGGGGTGCCGAGAACACCGTATGAGGCGATCTGCAACATATCACTAACCTTTTCCACGCTGGCCTCTGCCCCTGTTTCCTTAACGGCGTCCTGCACCAGTTTTTCAGTCTTGATGCATTTGGCGCATCCGGGCCCCAATACTTTGATCTCCATTTATGACTCCTTTTGTTTTTTACCGCCCCTGTTTGGGTCGGATCTGTTTTTTTGTTTTTTATATATGCGCATTTAGCGATATTATGCTTAAAAAATTTTTACCTATTCTTTTCCGACAATGTCATTGCGGTCAATTCCCGGCAACATTTCATTCAGTTCCTGAATTTCAGGTTCATTGTCCAGCCAGTGTTTCAGGTTACCGATCATATTCGCGGCAAACGGGGAGTCGCTGCCATCCGACAGAGAGTAGTTGACCCACAATCCATCCTTGAAACTTCTTACCAGTCCGGCATCTTCAAGGATTTTCAAATGTTTGCTTGTGGTGGATTGGGCAATGCCAAGTGCTTCTTTGATTTCGCAAACGCAAAGAGGCCGGTTTTGCAGCATTTTCATCATTTTAACCCTGTTGGGATCAGACAATGCTTTCATTACTTTTATAAAGGTTCTCATGATAATTTCGTTAATGCTCCTCGTTGCTTAACCGATTGGTCCGCCGTCCCTGAGAATTAAAGTTTCCAAATTTTGATTTTGGCGTTACAGCCCCACGGTTTTTACCTCGGCGTCGCTGGTTCTATATAGATCGCTAAAAAGGAATATATAAATTGATGTGGCCCTCGTCAAGCCTTTTATCAAATTTTGTGGTGGGGCGAGCCCGGGTGTTGACAGACCCGGTCGGCCCATGACCGTTAGTCGTCCCTAAAACGTTATTTTTTGTCATGCTCTTTGGCCTCTCCTCCGGGGCTGTGCCGGCAACGGTGGTTGGCGTTTTAATCGAAGCGCCTGTCATGCTGTCTGCAAAAAACAGCCCATTGATTTTTAACTGGGTTAATGCCTGGTCCCCCTTCTTGACGGGCCCAGGCAGGTTTGCCATTCACAAGTCAGAAGGGCTTGTTCCCTCTTGCAACAGCGGGCCGATTTGACCGGTTAGACATTGTACCCCTTTTTTAACCGGACAGGATCAATGGTATGTTTGTCTTCGCCACTGACGGAATGATTGTCCTTTCCATTTTTCAGCATATAGACCAGGGACCAGCCGGGCTCGGGATCAATTTGGCTGTCATGGGCATACACGTGGAGCCGGTTGGCCTGGTCCACGGCAAATAACAACTGGGCTTTGCCGCCGTGTTTTTGTTTGAATTGTGCCAGTGTAAATTTTTCCGTCAGTTTTGTGGTGATAATTTGTCCGCCCTGGGCCAGATCCGCGGCCATGGCCGGATAGGAGGCGGTTTCACCAAATAAAATTTTTCCGTGGTTCCGGATGGACATCCGGTCGGCAGTCAGCCGGTCATTTTCCATGCGGGAGGGCAGAATATAAATTTCATCCGCACCCAGTTCCAGTCGATAATGAATGGCCGCCGCCACGTTGGCAGCTTCATGGGGAAACAGGGCAAGTACCCCCCGTACACCCACCAGGTTAATATGCCGGTCCGCATGTTCAGACACGGGGTTGCCGAAATATGTGGGCAATCCTTCGTTCTGGGCCTTCATTACCTGATCCCATCCCGTATCTGCAAGCTGAACCTGAAAACCTAGGTCCATCAGGGCCTTGCCGATAGCGCGTGCCAGTTGATTGGCCCCGGTGATGATAAAGCCGTTGGGGATGGGCTCGGCCACCTTAAGCCATAGTGCAATGGGGCGTGCCGTAACACTTTGCACGATGACGGTGGAAATAATAATAAAAAAGGTCAAAGGCACCAGCAACCCGGCATCCTGGAAGCCTGCCTTCTCAAGCTGGGTGGCGAATAAGGCGGAGATCGCTGCGGCCACGATCCCGCGCGGGGCAATCCAGGCCAGCATGTGCCGCTCGGACCAGGTGAGGCTGGAACCGATACTGGACAGCATGATATTCATGGGCCGTGCCAGGAACTGAATGGCAATGAATAAAAAAAACATCTCCCAGCCCAGGGCGATCAGCTCATCAATGCACAGCCGGGCGGCCAGCATAATAAAAAGGACGGAAATCAGCAGAATACTGATATGTTCCTTAAAATCAAGAATGTCCCCGATGTTGACATCCTTCATGTTGGCCAGCCATATGCCCATGACCGTGACGGTCACCAGACCCGCTTCATGCTGGATATGATTGGAAAACACAAAGGCGCCCAGGACCAGGGAAATGGCAAACAGGTTGTGCATGAATTCGGGGATCCAGTGTTTGCGTATGGCCACGCCAAACCCGTAGCCGCACACCGCCCCAACGGCCACACCAATGGCCACCAGACGGATAAAGACCAATATGGTATGGCCCAGGGCCTGCTGGGCTGATCCGGATATGATGAATTCATAGGCCAGAACCGCCATGGCCGCACCGATGGGGTCCACAATGATGCCTTCCCACCTGAGGATATTGGCGATGTTGTGGTTGGGCTGGATCGTGCGCAGCATCGGCACGATCACGGTGGGGCCGCTGACGGATGTGATGGCCCCTAAAAGTACGCTGATATGCCAGGACAACCCCAATCCCAGCCGGGCGGCCAGGGCTGTGATGATCCAGGTGACCAGCATGCCGAAAGAGACCATATTTCGAACCACCATGTGAAGTCCCCGGATTTGGGTGAAATCCAGGCTCAGGCTGCCCTCAAACAGAATCAGGGCCACGGACATGGAGACAAAGGGGAAAAAAAGATCCCCCATCATCCTTTCGGGGTTCAAAAGCCCCAATACGGGGCCGGCCAGGATACCGGTAATCAGAAGAAAAACGATTCCCGGAATCTTTATCCGCCAGGCTACCCATTGACATACAGCGGCTGCGGCCAGGATACCGGAGATCTGCATAAGCGTGTATTCATTCATGGTTTTCAGGTGTTATTTTAATTGCATACAGGTATATCATTTAAATTTAATTGATTTTGGAGTCCAATGTTACCCCACCAGGTTTTCATTGACAAGGCCAAAGCTGAGAGCCTAAACTAACCCAGTTGCGCGGAATTGACGCGCAGCGTTCCCGTAATATACGTCTGAAAAAGAGCACAAAAGAGTCCGAATTTCAATTTCAAAAATAGAAAAGGAGGGGGGAATGGACAGAAGGAAATTTTTAAAACTTTCGGCGGGTGCGGGTGCTTTTGCATTGTTGCAGATGACCGGTGTAAGCTGTAAGGGCCCCGGGGGAGGCATGGTAATCCAGCAGTCTCTACCATTCAAAGCCGATGTCCTTGAACCGTATATTTCTGAGCAAACCGTTCTTATTCACTATGGGAAGCACCATGCCGGGTATGTAAAAAAATTGAACGGGCTGATTAAGGGAACCGCCTATGCGGATCTTTCCATTGAGGAAATTATTCAAAAAACCTACGGCAACGCTGGGGAGACGGATATTTTTAATAATGCCGCCCAGGTCTTTAACCACACCTTCTACTGGCACAGCATGAAACAGGGTGGCGGCGGTGAGCCTTCCGGTATCATTGCCGAAAAAATTAAAGCAGATTTCGGAAGTTTCTATGCATTTAAAAAAGCCTTTACATCTGCAGCGCTTTCCCAGTTCGGCAGTGGATGGGCATGGCTGGTGCAAGATGGTGATACCCTGAAAATCCTTAAAACCTCAAACGCCGATACACCCATTGCCCAGGGGCTGATTCCGCTTCTTACCATTGATGTATGGGAACATGCTTATTATCTGGACTATCAGAACCGCAGAGCGGATTATATCGAAACATACCTGGCTCACCTGGTCAACTGGGAGTTTGCCCAAGCCAATCTGGCCGGTTAAAATATAAATTCAGGACCTCAAATGAAATAAAGTATACAAAATTGGGCCGGGCTCCGGCTCATATACAAGGCGGATCAAAGGCCCAATAGTCAGACTATTGGGCCTTTGACGTGATGGGTTATATGTAACCTTTCGGAATAAATCTGGTTTTGGGCCCTGTTTATACGTTGCTGTAAGCCATGACTCACAAATTCCATCAATCAATGCGTTTTTTATATGGCACATTATGGTGCGAAGATTTTCGTAAATATTCGGATTGGGCCTGAATTGCATGTGCCCTCATAATATAGAAAAGTTTTCTTCGGGTAAAACGAGCTTAAAACATCATCGTGTTTTTGTTTAATATAAAATTAATTTAATTTAAATACCGCTTTTATGTTTTTAATGTAGTACCCATTTTATGACTCTATTTAAACTGTTTTCGTTCAATCACTAATTACTTAAATTGAAAGGAAACACCATGCGTTTTTTGTTTTGTATATCCATCATTTTTTTCTTGTCTAATAGCGTTATTGCGTCACCATGCGAGGACTCCCTGCCTGAGGAGGGTCAACGTAACGATCTGGTGATTATCGTGAATGATAATGCCATAGATTCCTGTGAGATCGGTCAATATTACGCTCAGCAACGCGGGCTCGGCCAAAACAATTTTTTACATATTTCAGTGCCGGCTGGTTACTTCATGGACTGGAGTGAGTTTAAAATAATGCGGGACCAGATTATTGCCGAAATGCAGCAACGCATCGTTGCAAGGGAGCCGGAGTTTGAACCCGTCGTCTGTAGTGATGAAGACTCTCCTTACTATTGCCAGGAGTCCATGGATCAACTCAGTCAATATACCCAAATTCGATACTTGGTGACCACAAAAGGCGTTCCCACTAGGGTCAAGGTTGATAACTCATCTCTTTTTTCTGCAACAGCGCCTGCATCAGTGGATAATTATCTTAAATACTGGCTGATCAACTATTTTTCCAATGATAGGCGCTTCAGTTCGGTTTGCACAAACCGGTCTGCAGCATTTGGTAACGGCAACGA
>JAKSBO010000304.1 GCA_022361095.1 Desulfobacterales bacterium
ATCAGTTGCAGACGATTACCAATGCCCAGGAGCTTGTGCCTTCGCGCATGGCATTGAAAAGAGCCGTTCTGGCTTCGGCCCAGGCTGCGCTTGACCAGGCTCGCCTGATGCTTGAAAAATCTGAAATTAAAGCGGATTTTAATGGATTTGTGATGACAAAACAGGTGCAGGTGGGGGAGTATGTTAATCCCGGGCAGGTGCTTGGCGTTATTTATGAAAAGGATGCCCTGGATGTTGATATCCGTATTCCGCTTGAAGATCTCCAATGGCTGGGGTCCGTATTTGAAAACGGGGGGCGGCCCCAGGTGCTTTTAACCATAGCCAATCTGGAAGGCGGACACTCTCCGGTATGGCCGGGCCATGTGGCCAGAATTAAAGCCGCTGTTGATGAAAAAACCCGGACCATGCCCATGACCGTGGAAATCGGTTCCGTTGACGTCAAAGATCCTTTGCTGCTGCTCAGACCCGGTGTCTTTGTCAAATGCCGTGTTAAAGGCGAACAAAAGGGTAATGTGTTTAAGGTGCCGCGAACACTTATGCGCTCCCCGGATACCCTCTATCTGGCCCGGGAAGACCATCTTGTCATCACCAAGGTCAAGGTGTTGCGGCGGTTTGAAGAAAATGTCTATATCACCGGGGGACTGGCACCGGGGGACCTGATCATTGAATCTCCCTTGCCCGGGGCTGTGGACGGTATGCCCATTTTCGTTGAAAAGGGCGGGGACAAATAATGAAAGCCCTTGGCAAATGGTCAGTGGAACACCGTGTTACGGTGAATCTGGTCATGGTGTTTCTGATTGTGGCGGGGATGTTCACGGCCATGAACATGAAACGCGAGATGTTTCCCCAGTTCTCTTTGGATATGATCAGTGTATCCGTAGATTATCCGGGGGCCTCCCCCGAGGATGTGGAAGAAGGTATCTGCATCAAAATCGAAGAGCAGCTCAAAAGCATTGAAAATATAAAAAACATGTTTTCCACTGCGGTTGAAGGCTATGCCGAGGTGACGCTGGAACTTGATGCCGGCACGGATATCACGGATAAACTCAACGAAGTCAGAACAGAGATCGACCTGATTGACTCCTTTCCCACCGAGGCCGAAGATCCTGTGGTGGTCGAGATCAAAAACAATGAGCCGGCCATTTATGTGGCTGTTTACGGTGATGTGGGAGAACGTATCCTTAAGCAGACGGCCGATAAAATCAGGGATGATCTGGTGGAATTTGATGAAATTTCCATGGCCGAGCTCACCGGTGTCCGGGAATATGAGATTTCAGTGGAAATTTCCGAAGAAAATCTGCGTAAATTTTCCCTCTCCTTTGATGATGTGGTGCGTGCCGTGGGTACGGGAAGCCTTGAACTGCCGGGCGGACTGATTAAGACCTCCGGCGGGGAGTTTTTAGTCCGGGCCAAAGGTAAACGGTACACCGGTGCCGAATATGAACAGATTCCTCTGGTGACACAGGCTGACGGCACGGTGGTTCGCCTCGGGGATGTGGCCCGGGTGGTTGACGGATTTGAAGACCAGGACCTTCAGTCCCGGTTCAACGGGCAGCCGGCAGCCATGGTTGTGGTGAGGCGGACCAGTTCCCAGGACACCATTGCCATTTCAAACCGGGTCCTTTCCTATATTGACGATGTTCGGGGCGATCTGCCCAAAGGCATCCGTCTTGGGCACTGGTACAATATAGCGGATATGGTCCAGGAACGAATCGATCTTTTGCTGAAAAACGGCATCCAGGGCATTCTTCTGGTCTTTGTGGTGCTGGCCCTGTTCCTGGATTTAGGCCTTGCTTTCTGGGTGGCATCGGGGATTCCCATTACCTTTATGGGGGCGTTTCTTTTCCTGGAATACATTGGTGCGTCAGTAAATATGCTCTCTTTGTTCGGTTTTATCATGACCCTGGGCATCCTTGTGGACGATGCCATTATTGTGGGGGAGAATGTATATACCCATTACGCTGCCGGCAAAACACCCAAACAGGCTGTCATAGCCGCCATGGCGCAGGTGGGCGGTCCTGTGGTCATGGCAGTGACCACAACCATTGTCGCGTTTGCACCGTTAATGTTCATCACCGGCATCATGGGGAAGTTCATCGCTGTCATGCCCCAGTCTGTGATCTGCATTCTTATCATCTCCCTTTTTGAAGCTTTTTTTATCCTTCCCGCCCATCTGGAGGGCACGTTGTCCCATTCGCCTGCAGGGGAGAGGAGGCCAAGAATTTACAAGATACTGTTTTTCGGGGTTCGATGGATAAAGACAGATATCGCCTATATTCACGGAATTCTGAGAAACCGGATGGAAAGAGGGTTGAACCACGTTATTTACGCGTATTATCTCCCACTATTACGCTATTGTATTAAAAACAGATATTTTACCCTGGTATTGGGCGTGGGGTGCCTGATCATAAGTGTCGGGCTGATTGCCGGCGGCCATGTACCCTATACTTTTTTTCCGAAAACCGATTCCGACTGGTTGCTTTCGGAAATTGTGTATCCTTTGGGCACCCCTTTCAGCAACACCCAGGACACCATTAAGCAGATTGAGGCCGGGGCCTTTAAGCTCAACGATTATTTCAGGGACCGGGTTGAGGATAAAAAAGATATTCTTGTAAACACCTTCTCTCTAGTGGGGGTTATACCACGCCGGGATTGGAAGGAGGGGGTGGCGGGCGGACATTGCGGCATCGCCTGGATTGAGATTGTCCCGGCGGCAATGCGTCCGGAGATCCTTGCGTCGGAGGTGGTGACCAAATGGCGGGAATTCACCGGTAACATTCTTGGGGCCGAGCAATCTACATTTACAGTCATCGGCGGCGGCCCCGGGGGAAATCCCATTGAGATTCGTCTGCACGGCAGTGAACTTGCCCAGATGGAAGCGGCGGCACAGGCACTTAAAGACGAAATTTCATCCTATCCGGGCACGTTTGACATCACCGATGATTTCAGACCCGGTAAGATGGAAAAACAGGTCTATATCCGGCCGGGTGCCGAGACGTTAGGTGTGACCATGGCCGATATCGCCACCCAGCTTCGCCAGGCCTATTACGGGGATGAAGTGCTTAAAATCCAGCGAGGCAAAGATGATATCAAGGTGATGGTCCGGTATTCCAAGCAGGAACGGGAGACCGAATCCAGTATAGACCGGCTTCGTATCCGGACAAAGGATAACCGGGAGATCCCCTTGAACCAGGTGGCCCGCATTGAGACCCGGAGGGGGTACGCCGCAATTAAACGTGTGGACAGGCACAGGGTGATAACGGTAACCTCCGACCTTGATGAAGAGGTTGCCAATGCCCGGAATATTGTAAAGGACTTAAGTGAGAATTTTCTGCCGGACATGGTTAAACGGTTTCCCGGGGTTGATTATGACCTTGAAGGCCAGGCCAAACGCAGCAAGGAGTCCATGGATAGCCTGGTGAAAGGGTTTATTGTGGCCGCCATGATTATTTTTTTACTTTTGGCAAGTCAGTTTCGCTCTTACAGCCAGCCCTTGATCATTATGGCCGCTATCCCCTTTGGGCTCATCGGGGCGATCCTGGGGCATCTTATAATGGGTCTGGATATTACCATGATTTCAATTTTCGGTATTGTGGCCTTGTCCGGCGTTGTGGTCAACGACTCTTTGATTCTCATTGATTTTACCAATGTTGAAGTCGCTAAGGGAACACCGGTTTTTGACGCTGTGGTCAAGTCCGGGGAAAACCGGTTTCGCCCTGTGATTTTGACATCCTTTACCACGGTGGCCGGCCTTGCACCGCTTTTAACCGAAACAAGCTTTCAGGCCAAGTTTCTTATTCCCATGGCCGTAAGTATCAGTTTCGGCCTAGTTGCCGCCACGGTGCTGACCCTGATTTTTGTACCGGCCCTGTATGTGGTGATTCGTGAAGTGGCTCAGCTTTTAACCGGCGGTCAGGATATGCAAAAAGATGAATCCCGATAGGAAAAGAATGTATGGATAATATGTTTAGCGAACAGTTCTGGAAGGACGCCTGGGTCAATGATACGGCAGGCAAAGATACCCTTGCCGTGCATAAGGGGTATTCAACGGCTCGGTTCTGGGACAAAGCTTCGGTAACATATAATACCAA
>JAKSBO010000392.1 GCA_022361095.1 Desulfobacterales bacterium
GCCTTGTACTCAACAAAATTTCCAGGTTTTCGTTCAGACACGAGTTCTGAAAGGAGAGAAAAATGCTGAAAGGTGTACATTTTTTATTGTCCATGACCTGCAATTATGAATGCGATCATTGTTTTTTATACTGCAGCCCCATGACCCGGGGAACCTTCACAAGCGAACAGCTTTTCGACGTTTTCAAGCAAATGGACAAAATTGACAGCATACACAGTGTTTTTTTTGAAGGCGGTGAACCTTTTTTATTTTACCCTGTTTTATTGCGAGGGTTGACGCTTGCTGCCCAAAGAGGCTACAGCCGGGGTGTGGTAAGCAACGGCTACTGGGCCAACAGCAAAGAAGATTCGCTGCTCTGGCTTGGGCCTCTGGCAGAGATCGGCGTGGATAACTTAAGTGTCAGCGATGATTCACTGCATCACGGCACTGAGCAGGGAATTCGAATGAAATGGGTCAAAGAAGCGGCGGATGAGCTTGGGCTGCC
Source organism: Desulfobacterales bacterium (assembly GCA_022361095.1). Taxonomy (GTDB): domain Bacteria; phylum Desulfobacterota; class Desulfobacteria; order Desulfobacterales; family Desulfobacteraceae; genus Desulfobacter. The sequence goes on from JAKSBO010000392.1 coordinate 485, forward strand.
TTCTAAAGCCATATGCCTGGAAACGCCTGATCCGGACAGGGATGGCCAGCCCGTAAATGAACGGGGGGAGCCCATTGCCGGCGGGGATATCAGATTTCGCGGAAGGGCTGTGGATAAGCTTGTCAAAGGATTTTCCAGACATGACGGGTCAGATTTCAACCAATGTCCTGACGAAGATTTTGCAAATCCCGGAAGAGTTCATCTGGACCCCTTCGGCAATGTACACCTTTGCCAGGGCATCATAATGGGCAATATCTGGCAGACTCCCCTTGAGAAACTAATCAGGGAATATGATGTGGAGAGCCATCCTATTTGTTCCCATCTGCAAAAGGGGGGGCCTTTAAAACTTGCTTTGGAATATGGTTACAGCAACGAGGATGGTTTTGTGGATCCCTGTCATATGTGCTATGAGACAAGAAAAAGCATATTAAATGATTACCCGGACTATCTTGGCCCTGCCATGGTATACGGTCGATGAACCATTCATACATAATTTAAGGTTACAGCATTAATAGGGAGTTCCTGTTTGGCAAACCATGGCTTTATCCGCAGATGCATTACCGAAACCCTTGAGGGGTTAAAAGAGGGGCTGACGCTTTTCTCCGGTCCCAGCAGGGCAGCAGTCATTTATGCCATCACACCTGATGATCCCATCTATATCTTTGACCCCCAGAACCTTCTGGCCGGGCACGAACCCAAATTCAAAGAGTTGTATATTGATTCGGATGATTGGCGAACCAAATGTTCCATCAAATATGACAAGAAAAAATTCAGCAATTTGATTCCCGAACAAAATCTTGGGCTGGCCGGGCTGATATCCTATGGGGGCAGATCAAGTTCCATCGTGTATCAGATGTGGTTTACCGACCACCATCCGGACATGTGCACCATAGGGCCGACCGAACGGTGGCTGGAACACGCCGTTTACAGATTTTCCCATGACGTGGCCAATGAAGCGGAATTGTACACAGGCATTTCCGGCTCTTTTCTCAAGGAATACGCCACCCATGCGGTCAGGGATTTTATTGTGGA
>JAKSBO010000400.1 GCA_022361095.1 Desulfobacterales bacterium
AAAAAAATGAGCTGGGCCTCTTCGTTGGAAGACAGGCCCGTGCGTTTGCCGCCCGGAATGGAGCGTAAATATTCATCCTCTCTTTTATCCACAAATGCGTGACCGAACGCAGCGCCTGCCACAGCTCCCAAAGGACCGCCCAAGGCCAACCCGATGGTGCCGCCAATCATTTTACCAAGCCAACTCATACGAAAACCTTTGAATTTCCTTTTTATAAAAAAGTCTGTGTAAGCTACTAAGATCTTTCAAACTTTGTTGTGGGCAGTGCCTGGCAGCTGATATGTCAGGCCAGCCCATGGCTGTTATAAGAAAGCCCGGGTAAGTTACCCGGACCTTTCAACATCTGTTGCGGGCTGTCCCGGCAGTTGATATGCCAGGCACACCCCATGGCCTTTATATTGTAAAGGGCTTTAAAACCATTCAAAAGACACCCACATAAATGGTGTGCCCGGTTTTTGCCCTTGCCACAAAATTAAAGATTATATATAAACACTAAAGGCCCCATCGTCAAATTTTTACGGGAAAAAGCAAATCGTGTTAATTAAAAATATCGTAGGAACATTAATCATTCTTTTAAATATGGCCGGTCTTGGATACTTGTTTTTTATAGGGATCACAGGTTTGATTTTAGATGACGATGAAAAAGAACAAGAAGCGTTCGGGGAAATTACGGAAACTGTACACCACACAGGCCAGCCGGTTGAAATTGATGAAGATATCATTCCCGATGAAGAGGACCTGCTAAAGGATATGGATCTTTCCGATCTGGACAATCTGGATCTGGACGATTTTGAATAACGGCCATTGACCGGCATGGCATGTCACCTGTCAGGCACAGCCCTAAACAGAGGTTGAAAGGTCTGGGTAACTTACCGGACTTTCATAAAAAACAATCATGCAAGGACTTACACATCAGCGCCATTCGCATAAAATCGGTTTAACATCCAAATATTTTTATTTCATTGCTTTGGTTGTTGCTATGTTGATTATGCCGGGTTGCGGGCCTAAAAAGACCGGGTCACCTGTGTACTACCAATCCAACACCGAAGATCGCTCCCGGTCGCCTGTTGCATTTGTCAGTGATACACTGCTCATGGCAAGGATAAAATCTAAATTCACGTCTGATGACATGGTGGACGATGATGATATCCATGTAAAAGTCCGTCATGGGGTGGTCTATCTTGACGGCTGGGTTGCCGATGCCTACCAGCGCCGCATAGTTCTGGATCTGGTCAAAAGCATTGACGGGGTGGGCCGGGTGGTCAGCCGCCTTCAGCTCACCAACCCGGGTACGGTCTTTCTTAAACCGGAAATCAGGACACCTGTTTTTTAGGCCAGCGTTTTTTCTTTTTCACCTTATCTTTGATCGGGGCGCATCGGGTTTCAATGGAACCCGGGCCAAGAATAGTCTCAATTTCCTGGAAAAAGCCGGGACATGCATCGGATTTGTACTCATCCGACAACTTGACCATCACATCGGGATGTTCCGGATCAATGTGAATATTGAACAAAGAGACACAATTGCCCGGATACCGCTCGATCACAGGTTTAATCTGGTCAAGCACATCGGTTTCATGACGCCCGGAATCCACCTGCATCACAATACCGGCAGCCCAAAAGGTTTCGGCCTGGGTTGCCGGGACGATGGCCTCTCCGATCAGCTTGACGGTATTCTCTTTTCTCTGGACTTCAGCTTCGACAATAACCACCTGTTCCTGGGACAAAAAGGTATGGGTCCTGGCATACAAATTGGGGAAGACCACCAGTTCCACGGTTGAATACTGGTCCTCGATATTGCAAAAAGCCATCAAGTCCCCTTTTTTGGTTTTGTGGATTTTCTGCACCTTCAGATTTCCGCCGATGCGAACCATCTTTTCATCTTTAACGTCCTGGAGTGTGACCGTGTTAACACTGGTAAATTTGTGGATGATATCTGCATATTCATCCATGGGATGCCCGGTAATGTAAAACCCTAACGCTTCTTTTTCCAGCTCAAGCAACACCTTGCCCTCCCATTCATCAATGTCGGGCATTCTTGGGATACTAGAGGGCAGACTGATGCCCACGCCTGAATCGGCAAACAGGTCCAACTGGGCATCGGCTTTTTCTTTCTGGATTCTGGCACCATGATCCAGGGCATCTTCAAGCACTGCCATCATCTGGGAGCGTTTATCCCCTGTGGAGTCAAACGCGCCGCATTTAATCAGGGCCTCCATCACTTTCTTGTTGGCCTTGCTCAAATTCACCCGTTCGCAGAAATTATAAAGGCTGGAATAGTCGCCGTCCTTTTCACGATTTTCTACAATGGATTCAATGGCAGCCTCTCCCACGCCTTTGATGGCAGCCAGGCCAAAACGGATACAATGGTTATCTACATTGAAAAAAGCGTCACTCTGGTTGACATCCGGGGGCAGCACCTTGATGCTGTGGCCTTTGCATTCATCCATGTACTTGAGCACCGCATCGGAATTGCTGCGTTCGGACGTCATCAGGGCTGCGATGAACTCAACCGGAAAATGGGCTTTAAGATAAGCGGTTTGAAATGCAATCAGGGCATAGGCGGCTGAATGGGACTTGTTAAAGCCGTAGCCGCCGAATTTTTCCATAAGGTCAAACACCTCTTCCGCCTTTTTGGGGTCATGGCCGTTTTCCTCAGCACCGTTCATAAACAAAGTCCGGTGCTCCTCCATCATGGCGGCAATCTTTTTTCCCATGGCTTTTCGAAGGCCGTCTGCCTGGGCCATGCTGTAATTGGCAAGGACCCCGGCAATTTTCATGACCTGCTCCTGGTACAGGATCACCCCGTAGGTCTCTTCAAGCACAGGCTCAAGTTCCGGAAACTGATATAACACAGGTTCCCGGCCGTGCTTTCGTTCCACATAGCTGTCTGCCATGCCCGAATCCAGGGGGCCGGGACGATAGAGGGCCACAAGAGCCACAATGTCTGAAAAACTGGCCGGTTTCAGCCGGGAAATAAGCTCCTTCATCCCCGAACTTTCAAGCTGGAACACCCCGGTGGTATCTGAACTCTGGAGCAGTTCAAAGGTCTTGGCATCCTCATAGTCCAGGTGGAGCAGATCCGGCGGGGTCTTCCCCTGCTTCTCAATGAGGGCAATGCAGTTCTTGATGACCGTCAGGTTCCGCAGCCCCAGGAAGTCAAATTTTACCAGACCCTGCTTTTCCGTATAGTTCATGTCGAACTGGGTGATGGTTTCCCCTTCTTTACCTTTGAACAGGGGCAGATACTCCCACAGGGGCTTATCGGACACCACAACCCCCGCCGCATGGGTGGAGGCGTGACGGGGCAGCCCCTCCAGAAGCTTTCCAACCGCCAGCATCTGGGCCTTTTCCGGGGTCTCGTTACACTTGTCCTCTATGGCCGGCACCTCGGCGATGGCCTTTTCCAAATTCTTGGACATGTCCGGAATCATCTTGGCCACTTCATCCACTTCTGACAAGGGAATCCCAAGGGCCCTGCCCACATCACGGATAACCGCTTTGGCCTTGAGCTTTCCAAAGGTGATGATCTGGCAGACGTAATCCGGTCCGCCGTACCGATCAATGGTGTACTGGTATACCTTGTCCCGGCCCTCAATGCAGAAATCCAC
>JAKSBO010000841.1 GCA_022361095.1 Desulfobacterales bacterium
CAATAGTACCGCCGATGCATCCCACGCCGGCGATTGGCATGGTATCCGTGTTATCAATGGCGGCGAACTCTATGTCTCCGGATTAAATTTATCCGGTGCTGTTAATGCCATTGAATACCGCCAAAACGGAAATATAACAAGAAATCCTGTTATCAGCTTCAGCAATTTAGAAGAGTTGACCGGCGACGGAATTATTTTAGAGGCCCAGGGCCAATCAAATATCACGATTGACATAGATCGAAATGATATTGGATCGGTAAATGGTCGCGGTATCAACATTCAGAGCACAGGAGCCGGTACAGTCGTCACTGGCGATATTAGAGATAATTCCGTCTATTCAGCGGGTCTTAATCCTATCTATCTCTATGTAGATAATCACGCAAAGCATACCCTTTCGATACTTCAAAACAGCTTCAGTGACAGTGGGTCCTCGTCTGTGGGTAGTGAAGACGGGTCGGGAATATTCATTCACCACAACTTAGCTCATACCGATGGATTATCAAGCTATCATATCGAAGGCAACAGTATCAGCTGGAATTCCCAAAACGGTATCCACCTGGACCTTAATGAATCAGATGTTGATCTGACCCTGCTGCAAAACCAACTGTATGATAATAACGGTTATGGTGTTTACAGCAATTCGACTTCAAGAGCACTAAATGCCCAACTCTTAAACAATACTATATCCTACAGTGATGTGGATGGTATCTATTTCGAGAGCGGTAACAGCTCTACCACTATCCAAGTAGAATTAGCTTTCAATAATATTCATCATAATACAGCCAATGGAGTTGGCCTGAATGGGGTTTCAGATTACACGGTTTTTTACAATACTATTCACGATAATACAGGAGTAGGCATTCAGCTCTCTTCGCTAAACGCCGGTTCCGTTAATTTCAATAATCTCTACACGAACGACACAATTAATGGAATAGCACTCCAGAATAATGGCTCTACTGATGTAGATGCCCGCTACAATTGGTGGGGCGACACCATCAATAGTGAGATCAATACAGGCGCTAATCCGAAAAATCTAACCGGTATATATGATTCCTACGACGATCTATCCAAGGGTGTGGTCGATTACACTAACTGGCTAACCGTTATGGAGTCAGAACCCCTATCTTCCGATCGGATTTCACGAATAATTACCCCGTCTGAAGGTGAAACCGTCACCACGCCGACTTTTACCATAGATGGCTTGGCGAAAGGTACCTCATTAGATCGAGTCGAAGTCAGTACCGACAACGGTGCTTCATGGCAGGTTGCAACAGGGATAGAAAACTGGAGCTTCGAATGGACTATCACTGAAGGCAACGGTGTCTACACCATTCTTTCAAGGGCGGTGAATACAAACAATTTTTCGGAAACACCAACAACCGGTCGTACTGTGACTGTCGATATCGTAGTCCCGGTAGAAGTCACACTCGACGCAATCCCGACTACAACTCAAACTTCTCCTGTAACGCTCAGTGGAACCAAGAGTGCAGACTCCGCCATCTATATCGATGGCGCTTTGGTTGTGCCGCTCGATAGCACTACAGCGTGGAGTTACGATCATGCGCTCAATGAGGGCCTTAATACCTTTACCATTGAGTCGAGAAATTCATCAGGCAATACCAGTACTCCGATAGAAGCCAGTATTATTCTGGATACCGTCGCACCTGTCATATCTGGCGCTGTTCCCGGTAACAACAGCTATGTTTCAACTAGGCCGTCTACACTTGTCTATTCACTCCAGGAAGACAGCAGCGGTTTGGATTCAGCAGCGATCATCGCATCCGCTGCCGTTGAACGAAGTAGTGGGACATCGGTGTCGGGCACCTGGTCCGTTAACGGCTCCAATCAGCTGATCTTCACACCGGGCGCTCTTTTAACCGAAGATACCTATACAACCACTGCAACCATAACCGATCTTGCAGGCAATGCTACGGGCTTATCATCAACCTTTACCTATGATGCCACTCCGCCGGCAGCGCCGACTATCGACCCGGTATCATCGCCTACCACGGCAAATTCACAGCTTCTTCAGGGTCAAAAGCAGCCCGATACCTCTATCTGGATCAATGACAGCGAGATGATTCCTATTGATACCAGCACAGCCTGGTCATATGAGGTCTCATTGGTTTCCGGCAGCAACAGCTTTACCGTTTATTCGAAGGACTTGGCCAACAATCAAAGTACTAGTGCAACGGTTCAAATCACCTACGACGATCTGTCTCCTCAACCGGTAGACGCATTGACGGTAAATGCATTAGGTATCGGTACTGTTGCCGAGCTGCGTTGGGTAGGTTACGACGAGACTGTTGACGGAGACATTGCGGGCTACCGAGTCTATATCGACACGAACAGTTTTAGCGATGTCACTTCGATGACTCCCGCGGCCAGTGTGCCTGCCGGTATTAAAACCTATAATTTCACTGGCCTGACTCGCGGTCAGACCTATTTCTTTGCGGTTGTCGCATATGATCTCAACGGTAGCGCAAATAACAGCGTAACGCCGGTATCAGCCACCACCACGTC
>JAKSBO010000112.1 GCA_022361095.1 Desulfobacterales bacterium
GGGGCTGACCCTGACGGATCTTGATTTCGGTTTTGCCCTCCTGGCGGATATGGATGATCCCTCCCGGCAGTATGCAGGGCTCAAAGCCGGTGTGGGCAGTGTTGTTTTTTCAGGATTTGACGGGATTCAGATTTCAGGCGACACCCTTAATATCGAGATCAACAGGGCTGCCGGTGACGGCAGCCTCATCGATTTTTCCTTTGATACCCTTGATGTTGCCACCGGCCCCGGTTCCGGCATTACACTGGACATGGACAGTGGTGACGGGGAGCTGATGCGGGCATCCGGGAACCTCTCCCTCCATGTGATGGGGTTTTTCATGGCAGAGGGCGGTTTTGCCTTTGAAAAGTCCACGGCCCAGGTCACGGTTGACGGCGGGGATGTGGATGTTGATCTGCTCACCATTGGTGCGGATCATGTGTCGGCCTTTGCCGGAGTAAAGGGTGGTACGGATGAGGCTGTTGGGTTTTCCCTTGATGGTGCCGGATTCGGGCTCGCCCTGGTCACGGACCAGTCGGATATTTCACGCAAATGGGCCACCCTCTCGGCATCCGCGGCAAGCGTTTCATTTTCCGGGCTTGATGGGGTGACCCTTGAAGGCGAGTCCCTGGCCGTAATCATAAATACGGCGGCCAATGACGACAGTGTAATTGATTACAGCGCCAATCCCCTTGGGATTGCCACCGGCCCCGGGACAAGTGTTGTGTGTGATATGGCCGGGGATGACGGGGAACTGATCCGGGCATCAGGGAGCCTTACCGTGGCGCTCTTTGATTTTTTTACCGTGAGCGGCAATTTTGCCCTGAATAAACAGCATGCAGCACTGACCCTGTCCGATGCCACTGAGATTGATGCGGACCTGCTGACCATCGGCGCATCCGATGTCACCGCCTTTGTGGGGTTAAACGGCGGAACCGCCGACGCCCTGGGGTTGACACTTTCAGATGTGGATTTTGCCCTTGCATTGATGGCGGCCCAGGGGGGATCGGGACAGTGGAGCACCCTTTACGCCAATGCCGGGTCTGCGTCATTTACCGGATGTGATGATATTGTCCTGGATGCAACCTCCCTTTCGGTACGCATCAACCAGGCACAGGCCGGGTCTGTTGTGGTGGATTACGGCGTTGCCCCCCTGGAAATCGGTATCGGCCCGGCCCGGACCCTGACCTTTGATATGGACGGCTCTGCCGGTGAAATCCTTATGGCGTCCGGCAGCCTCAGCCTTGAACTCTTTAATTTTTTCAGTATCCAGGGCAGCTTTGGATTCCAAAAGTTTACGGATACGATCACCCTGTCCGACGGCAGTGAAATCCAGGCCGATGTCCTGACCATGGGGGCCCAGATCACCACCGCCTTTGCCGGTCTGAACAGCGGAACCGCCCAGGCCCTGGGCTTTGAACTGACCGGGGGCCGGTTTGCCCTGGCCATGATGGCGGATCAGTCCGACGGCTCCGGATTTTATACCGCTTTGAAAGCCGATGCGGATTCCGCAGGGTTTATTGGGGTGGACGGCATTGAACTGACGGCCACAGCCCTCGGAATCCTGATTAACCAGGGGGATGCCGGCGGCCGGGTTGTGGACTTTGGTGCCGACCCCATGACGGTCTCTTTGGGTGCGGCAGATATGACCCTGGATATGCCGGGCGCTGATGGTGAAGTGATCCAGGCCTCCGGCCAGTTCAGCCTCGGGCTGTTTGATTTCTTTTCAGCCGGGGGCAGCTTTGCCATGAAGAAGTCCTCGGCTGTCCTGGCCCTTTCCGACGGTACGGCAGCCATCGGGGCGGATGTGCTTGAAATCGGTGCCCATGTGGATACGGCCTTTGCCGGCATCAACGCGGGGACCGCAGATGCACTCGGATTCTCATTAACGGATGTGGATTTCGGCCTGGCCCTGATGAAACCCACGGATACCGGCGACACAAGAAGCTGGAGCGCTTTAAAGGCCCAGGTCGGCTCTGCCGCCATTGTCGGCGTTTCAGCCCTTGACGGCACCAACATCAATACCATTGCCATTGAGGTCAACCAGGCCGCAGATTCCGGGGTCCCGGACGCCGAGCTTGCCGTGGTCGATTTCTTAAGCGCTTATGAAACGGCACCGGGGCTTGGGGACGGCAGCCTTTCCGTTGCCACGGGCAATGCAGATGAAAGTGTGGGGCTGGATTTTGACGATGCCTTTATCCGGGTGACCGGCAGTTTTGACATCAATGTGCTGGGAGCGGTATCAGGTTCCGGCACGGTTTCCATTAAATTTTCAAAACAGGAAGTTCAGGTCAGGGATACAGGAACAGGCGACCTTGCCGTGGTAAATGTCTCCCTGATGGAAATCGGTGCCTTTGATCTCACCGCCACCATTGGCGAGCCCGGCAACAATGTGACCCTTGCCGGTGTGGATCTGGGCATCGCCCTGTTTACCCTTGATTCGGCATCTGTCCAATTGTCCAATGACCTTCGTTCCTGGGTGGCCGTGAAAACACAAGGGGGAGAAGTCACCGCATCCACAGGCGGGGCCGCCTCCGTTGGCGCCACAGATATCCGTGTGACCTTGAATAAAGGTTACGGCACCTTGGATGGTGCTGACAATGCGACCATCGTGGATTTCAAGGCCTCATTTGAAACCGGTTTAGGGCTGGACAACGGTGAGCTGGCGGTGTTTACAGGCGGATATGACGCTGCCGGCATCCCGGTGAATCTGATTCTTGATTTTGATGCAGAGGTGCTTGGATTCGGCGCAGATCTCAGCCTTGAAATCGGTGATTTCTTTTTTGCGGGCGGCGCATTCAATTTTACGGATCTTGGACAGCGGACCGTAACCCTCAGCAACGGTGTTTCCACTGTGGATGTTACCGTTGAGATTCTGGGTGCCGGGGGGATCTCCGCCTTTGCCGGTGTCAACGGACCTTATTATAATGATGACGGTTCCATCAACGGTGCAGCCATGGGGCTGTCTCTCTACGATGTGGATTTTGCCTATATCCGGATGACCGAGGTTGGCGGTGCAGGCCGGTCCTGGTATGCACTGAAGGCTGTGGCAGGTTCCGCCGGGCTTGTGGGGGTGAGCGGCTTTGATATTGGTCTTGGCTCTGTCTCCGTGGAGATCAACGGGGGAGAGGATGCAGACGGCAATGCCCTGGGGGATGATGAGGTTGTGGATCTGGTCACAAGTTTTATCCTGGCCGACCGCACCGTGGATACCGGGCAACTGGATGGTGCTGGCAGCGCCGTTGAAATCGTCCTTGATTTTGATGCGGCAACACTGACGGCAATCGCCAGTGTCAGGCTTGCCATTGCAGATTATATTTATGTGGCCGGGGACGTTTCCTTTGAAAAATCAAGCCAAACCATCACGGTCACCGACGGCGATACCCCGGAAATCGGCGTCGAGGTTGAAACCCTGGCCGTTGGATTCGGCAATGCAACGGCTTTTGCCGGTGTGAACGGACCCTACCATAATCCCGATGGTTCCGTGAACACCAACGCCATGGGGCTGGTGCTTTCCAACCTTGATCTGGCCCTGGTTCTTATGAAGGTGAAGGCACCGGATGCCGGTGCGGCAACGGATCTCAGGACATGGACCGCTTTAAAAGCCAAGGTGGGCAGTCTGGAATTTGCGGGCACCGGTGCCCAGCTTGGTGCGGCCCTGACGGATTTTACCCTGGCCTATAACACCGGTTCGGGCACCGACAATGGGGCTGAAAACCTCACGGTGGCAGATTTTGCCGCAAGTTTTGGGGCCGGCCTGGATGTGGCCACCGGAGAGGGACGCACCGTCACAATAGACTTTGACAGCGATATGCTTCGGGTGGGGGGCCGCCTCACCCTGGATATCCAGGATTTTTTTGTCATAGACGGGACTTTTTCCTTTGAGAAATCAACCGCGACCATCACGGTAACTGACGGTGCCTCTTCTGAAAATGTAGCCGTGAACCAGTTGGTCATCGGCGGTACCGTTGCTGCGGCCTTTGCCGGGATCAACGGCGGCACTCCGGATGAACTGGGGCTGGCCCTTACCGGCGTTGAATTCGGCCTTGCCCTGTTCAAACCGGTTGACCCGGCCGACACCCGGAGCTGGACCTGCGCCGGCGCCGTTGCCGCAAGTGCCGGATTTACAGGGATCAACGGCCTTACCCTGGCTGTGGACACGCTTGAACTCCAGGTGAACCTGGCCGGCGGCGAAGGCAATACCAGGTTTGCCCATTTTGCAGAGACCCCGTTTGCCATTGTAATTGATGCGTCAGAAGATCCGGCAGACACCCTTGAACTGGATTTTGACGGTGCCCGCGGGGCCTTGATCCGGGTATCCGGTGTCCTGACCCTTGGCGTGGGGGAATTCAGGATCTCCGGCGGGTTTGCCGTTGAAAAGACCGAACAGGTGCAGGGCAGCACCAGGGTCAGCAAGCTGATCATCGGTACCGGCGGCGGTGAGCTTTTCCTGGGTGCGGGAGACGCACCATACGATGATAATGATACCGGTATTCTCCTGGAAAATGCTGCCGTGGGGCTGGTGCTCTACCAGGAAACAGATATCACGGACCCGGACAATCCGGTGGTTGGCGAATCCGCCATGGCCCTGGGTGCATCGGGCGATGCCCGGCTCCTGGGCATTGACGGGCTTTCCATTTCAGGCACCCTTGGGGTCAAACAGAATAATACCGGTAAAGCCCTGGATGAATCCATTCTGGTGCCGGACATCTCAGGGGATTTCATCACCATTTCCATTACCCTGGCCGCCGACGCCACTGATCCCGTGCTTTTCGGCACGGCCTCCCTTGAAATTGAAAATCTGGCCACCCTGACCGGCGGGTTTGCATTTACCCGGAGCGTTGAGGAAGACGGCACCACCAGGATTATTGCCGGGGCTGGGGGCATTGAGGCGTTCCTGGGGCTGAATCCGGGGACGGCGGATGAAATCGGTATTCGGATTTCTGATGTGACCCTTGGCCTGGTGATGATCTCAAAGGCCGGGGTCTCTTCCTATGCTTTGGATGCCCGGGGCAGCGCCGCATTTGTGGGACTGGACGGCCTGGTGCTCCAGGGCAGTGTGGGGGTCCGTGTCAATACCACCCAAACGGCTGTGGATGAAACCATTAATATCCCTGATCCGGCCGCAGGTGATGATATCAGCGTCAATCTCCTGTTTGCATCCCCGGCCCTGGTCCAGAGCTTTTCCGGGGAGGTCTCCTTGCTCATCGGCCAGACCGATACCAACGAAAGCGGCGGTATTGATGAGGATGACAAGGGGGTTTTTGAACTGACCGGCACCATTGGTTTTACCCGGTCTCCCTCGGGCAGCATCCGGGTGGATATCCCCAATGCAGCGGTGGCCGTCTATATGGATAACCAGGCCGTTGTGGAGATCAGCGGGGCGGCCCGGTTTGTCATCTCCGATACCCATGGGTTCAAACTCGAGGATATCGCCCTCAACGGGGCGTCCCTGTTCGGCACCCAGTTGCCGGGATTTGACAATAATATCCCGGCGGCCTACCAGCCGGCCCCGGAGATTATCGATCCCTGTGACGGCGGCACCATCACCAACCTTTTGCTCAGCAGCAATAAATATATTGATGTTTATTTTTCAGATCCCAACGGCGTCGGCCTGGATGAGGCCACCATTCTGGATGCGGACCAGGAATTTACCCTGACCGGACCGTCAGGAAGCGTCTCCATTGACGGCACACCGGTCCGGGTGGGCGTCAACACCTACCGCTACGCCCTGACCGGTGATCTTTCCGTGCTTGGTGCATGGATTGTTGAATTTGCAGATGGCACCGTTGCCGACCTGGACGGCAACCTGAGTACGGCGGCCACCCAATCCTTTACGGTGTGGGACGCGCCCCGGCCGACGGTTGATCTGGACGGCCCCGGAAACGGTGATGTGGCGGACCTGGTCATGCTCAATGCCAAAAAATTTATTGATGTCACGTTCTTTGTGCCCGACGGAGAGAAACTGGATCGTTCATCCATTACAGATACGGATGCCGAATTTACCCTGAGTGGCACAGGACTTCTGGAAATATCCGCAAATTTTCAAATCAACGGTGCGGCCACCTATTTATACGGCAACACCTACCGGTATTATCTCACGGACCTGAACCCTGAAAATGATGTTGATATTTTTCAGGCCGGTGAGATCCGGGTGGCATTTATCGCCAATAGCTTCCAGGACCAAAACGGCAGTAAAAACAACGCCGAAACCGAATCCTTTACCCTGAAAGCAGACACACAGGGCTCGGGCAGTGCTTCGGGCGGCATCGGACTGGGGCCCCTGACCCTGGAGAGTCCCACCATCGGCCTAACCGATATGGCCTTTAAAGACGGCAAGCTGATTCTGACCATCGGCATCGGCGTGGATTCCGCCCTGATCCAATTCGGGTCAAACAACCAGACCCAGGCCGGCGCCCAGCAGAGCGACAGCGGGATAAGCGCCCAGCTTACCGGTGTACTGGGCACCTTTGACCTTGGGGTGGATATTGCGGCCCTGCTTGAAAATCCTTTGGCCGCCATTTCACCATCGGGTAAATTCACCCTGGATGTGGGTGCCCTGGAGATCGAGGTTCCGGATGTGGTCAGGGTCCAGGCCGCAGGCATCAGCATTGCCTATGATCCGTCATGGCAAGCCTATTCCGATGATCCCGGTTATGTGCCCACGGCAGAGGAGCTGCTGACGGAAAAGCGTGGCCAGGAACTTGTGGTCATTGCATCGGCCAGTGTGGAATTTCCGGCCCTGAATATCTCCGGCGCCATTTCCACCATTGTCAATGACCAGGGCGAGACCGTCCCCGGTCTGACGGTCCGGTCCAACAGTTTCCAGCTTGGCGAGGCCATACTCATATACGGCGGGGCTGAAACCAACACCACAAAAACCGATGCCGGGGCCCCCATAAAGATCGGCAGTATTCTTGAGTTTGATGATATCCGTGTGGGTGTCGGGAATTTTGAAGTGATTTTCGGCGATGCACTTGCCTTTGACGGGTATATCTTTATCGCCTCCGGCGGGGCGGTATTTTTCCCGGGCATGGCCGTCAGCGCCGCCATTACCGACCGCAGTGACGGCACCAGCTACAACGGGGATTCCGAAGCCCTGGATACCGAGGCGCTTCGCGCAACCTTGTCCTTTACCGGCGGCCGGGTTGACGGGTTCCGCTTCCAGGTGGATACCTTTGAGATCACCTTGGGTTCCTTTTTGACCATTACAGGACAGGATTTTGAAATCGATACCGGTGCCCAGGGCAGTGAAGAGGTGGTCAGCTTTGACAGCCTGGGGGCACAATTGACCGTCGCTTCCATCACCGTGTCCGGTGAAGCGCGCAACTTTGCCTTTACGGCAGAGGGCGATTTTGTTGCCAAGGCCGGATTCGGTGTCTTTCTTGAGGTGGGCGGCAACGGAGCTGACGACTTTATGCTGCCAAGCTGGCTGCCCCTGCAGATCACCGCACTTGGCGTTATCTGGGACGACATCTCAAGTTCTCCCCTTGATTTTACCCTGGTGATTTCCGCATCCATCTCGGGCAGTATCGGGGGGCTGATTGAGGTGACCGGCAGCGTGGACAGCCTCCAGTTGGATATCCAGAAACTGGCCGACGGCAACTTCCCCATTGTGGGCATTGAGGGGGCATCATTCTCTGCCGAAGGCAATGCGTTTGGCGGATACATTTCCGGCGGGGGTTTTCTTGCCGTTCTCAGGCTGGATGCAGACGGTAATCAGATCTCCACAGGCGACACCGCAACGCCGGTGGCCGACACCATCTTTTACGGCGGCATTACTGCAGGGTTCGATTTTGCGGGCATGGCCGGGTTTGAAATCTGGATCGGCCTGGCGGAATTCGGCCCCCTGAGTGTCTATGTTTCCATGAGTGCGGCCGGCGCCGGGATCCCCATTGGCCCGACGCCGCTGGTTCTTACCGGGTTCCGGGGCGGAGCCACCTTTTTTGCCGTTCCCCTGCCCGAAGTCACCGATGTGGAAGACCTGGCATCCGGAGAATTTTCATCACCTTCTGATATGAGCATTGAGCAGTGGAAAGAGAACCTGGGGGCAGGGGTGCTGGCCGCAGCCCAAAACGCCGCTGCAAATGGGGAAACCCTGAGTTTTTCAGATGTGTTCAGCAATCCCATTCGCATTGATGCCGGCGCCTCCATCCTCATCGCAGGCACCCCTGAAAGCACCATCCGTATGGATGCCGACATCACCTTGATCACCACTGGACAGTTTTTGATTAATTCCGCCCTTGTGGTGGGCAACACATTGTCCATCAACGCCAGATTCTACGCCGATTTGTCCGATGCAGGATCGGGCTCGGTTGAGATCGCCTTCCTGGCAGATATTCCCACACCGGGCACCGATCCCTTTGAATCTCCCTTTGTCCGGTTCGGCGGTATGCTGAGCATTGCCGTTACCACGGGCGGTGCTGAAGACGGCAGCACCCTGGTCTCCTTTGAACTTCAGGGATTTGCAAGGGTATCCGTGCCGTTTATCGATTCGGTAAACATGGAACTTTCAGGCGGCATTACCCTGGCGTTCTGGGCATCGGGGTTCAGGGCCAATTTTGATGCCAGCCTCTCCATCAATCCCATTTTGCCCGATGCCGTTTCCGCAGCCGGTGAAATTAATCTGATCAAGGATGAGGTTACCGGTGGTGTGGATCTGTGGGGGGCCTTTAAGCTCAACGCCTCCCTTCCCATTCTTGAGTCCGTGGGGATCACCATCGACGGCAACATCTTTGTGACCATCAACACCAGTTCGGAAAACAAGGAGATCACCCTGAGCCTGCCGGGCCGTGATCCGGAAGATTTCACCCTGAAAGCCACAACCTTCGGGTTTGCCATTGATGCCACCATGGCCGTCCGGGCAAATTTCAATACGGAATCCGATCCGGTATTCTGCCTGAGCGGAAAATTCAGCTTTGAGATCGGTCTCGGGGGCAGCCTGACCATGCTCATCGATGAGGAGCTGACCATCGGTTCCGCCCTGACCTTTGATGCCTTCGGCCTGCTGATCATCAAAGGCGGGGTCCTGGCCATCCAGGCGGACCTAACCCTGACCACCCAGAATATTTCAGGCCTCGATTTTCAGGCCTCCTTTGAAATTATCATGAACTCTTCCGGTGTCGAGCAGGTGTACCAGGTACCCGACTCCATGGTGGTCGAACTGGGATACAATGAAGTGACCATCCAGGCCGGACCCCCGGAGATTGACGGCAGTGAAGGGGATCCCGGATTCTACATTGTGGTTAAGGCAGCGGGAATGCTCACCGTCAAGGAGACCCTTGATCTCAACGGCCTTTTCTATTTTAAACTGACCGGGTCCGAACTTGAGATCCTTGTGGCCGCAAGCCTTGAAGTGGATATGCTGGGCACATTGGCCGCTTCGGGGTACCTCTCCGTCCGAACCGACCTCAGTGTTGTGGCCAGCCTTCAACTTGAACTCAATGTCCCCGGCAGTGACCTGTTCTCCATGAACGGCCGGTTCCAGCTTGAACTCAACACCTCGGGTGAAGCGCGGACCATCTACAGGCTGGCGGTGAATTCGGTGACGGGCGAAGTCTCCGGCCTGGAAGAGGCGACCATTGCTGCCGGCACCCTGCAGATCGGTTTTGGCGGCACCATTGCAGTCGGCAGCTTTGAGATCAAGGGAAGGGCTGACCTGCTGATCAATGCGACTGGTATTGACCTCTCCTTTGATGCCACCATGGATCTGGGGACCTTCGGTGTGTTTACCATCAACGGCGGTGCGGTGATCCGGTCCGGCGTGTTTGCCATGCGCCTGGCCCTGGGGGCAAACCATATCTCATTCGGGCCCTTTGAAATCGATGGCGACTTTGTCCTCCAGTTTAATACCGGTGATGCGGATATGGAGGTGGCCGGAGAAATTGTGGCGGCCAACAGCTTTTTACTCCATATTGATGCCACCGTGGATTTCTTTGTCCTTGAAGGATCAGGGGCGTTGACCATCAGTTACCAGAGCGGTGTACTCTCCATCATCGTAGACGATTTGACTGTGGATTTCTTCGGGTTTGCGACCCTCTATTTTGACGGGTATATTCGATCCACAGGCCAGTTCTATGTAAATGCCAATGTAAATATTACCCTGGGGCTGGGTCCCTTTGACCTGGAAGGCGGGTTTGAGTTCACCATATCCAACACCTCTTCCCCCTATTTTTCCGGCAGTGCCTGGGGCAGTGCCTCTTTTAAAGGTATCAATCTGGCCGGTATTGAAGGGGCCTTTGAGGTGGGTGACGATTACGTTTATTTGAAGGTCACCGGCAAATTCGGCCCCTTTTCAAAAACCGGTGAAAAGCTCTGGAGCTGGAATCCCCAGCCGGTGCTTGCCAGGACCCAGGGGGATATCCTTTACCTGAATATGGGCGTAGACGTGGGGCAGACCAATTATTTACCGGCTGTCATCCGGGTTTCCCATGGCTACGGTGAGGTCTTTACCGTGCGTCATGCCGGCGGTGTGGCCGGAGACGAGTCCCTTACCGTTTACGCGCTGGGATTTGAGCAGACCTACAATAACATTGCCCAAATCGTTGTGACCGATGCCGGAAACGGTGACGATTTCATTGATATCGAAGAAGAGGTGCTGGCAGCGGTCCGGATCAATGCAGGCTCGGATGATGACGAGGTTAACGTATACGGTTCAGGTGTCGCAGAGATCGACGGCGGAGAGGGAAACGATACCATCACCGGCGGCAGCGGCAGCGATATCCTGGCCGGCGGTGACGGGGATGACACCATCAACGGCGGCAGCGGCGATGATACCCTGTCGGGAGGAGACGGTAACGATACCCTGAACGGAGATGCCGGCAGTGATACCCTTGACGGCGGGGGCGGGGATGACATTCTCGCAGGCGGTAGCGGAAATGATATCCTGATCCTGACTGCGGGCAGCGATACCCTTGACGGCGGTACCGATGAAGACCGGTTCCGGCTGGATTACACGGCCCCGGATTTTGCATTCACCGCATCAATCACCGACGAGGCCGGCGATAACGATACCCTGGAACTGCTGTTTGACAGCGCCGGAGTCAATTTTGATTTCAACAGCGGCAGCATAGTCCATGGCAGCGGGAACATTCTTTTTGACGCCGCCGTTGAATCATTGGATTTTACAGACCAGGCCGCTTCCACGACCATTATCAGTTCAAGCGGGAGTGCTGATTTTTCTCACCTGGCGACCCTGTTTTTGGCAACGGGCAGCCTTGATATGACCATGGACCTTGTCCTCTCGGATCTGGGCATCAACAGCAGCGGCAACTTAACATTAACCGGCAGCCTCGCCGTTTCCGGGGATGTGTCGATTACGGCAGCCGGCGCCATTGAATTTTTTGCAGAGACCATCACCGCAGGGACCATTACCCTGGATGCCGGCACCGCCACCGTCATATCAGCAGGCCGGGTAACGGCAGATTCCTTTTTTATTACATCCGGTGCCGCTGTCTCGGTCTATGTCAACACCCTGGAAGCCGGAGATGTCAACTGGTCCGGTGACGGCATCTCCATGGCCGCACTGGATACCCCATCCACCCAATACACCCTTGCGTCCTTAACCCTGACGGCAGGCACCGTCAGCGGCACAAACCAGACCATCACCACAACAACCGCATTTCTCATCGACGGGCAGTATACAGCCCTGGGGCTTTTTACCCTGAACACCGAAAACGATGCCCAATTTAACGCCCCTGTTTCAGGCGATAATATTGCCCTGAACATTTCAGGCACCCTGATTATCCAGGGCAGTTTTTCCGTTGGGAATTATAAGGCCATCGACATTACAGGCACCCTGGATTTGACCCCGGCACCTGCCCCGTTTGTACTGGATATCCGGGATACCGGCGGGCATACGGTATACCAGGGGGATATCCTTGGGATTGCCGGGTTCGGTGCCTTGACCGGTTATTTTTCAGACATTCTTGCCGACTTTAATAATTCGGGCGCCTATTATTTTGCCCCTGTCATCGGCCCCAATGCCATCAGCCTGGCCGTCTCTGAGCTGCCCGGCGGGAATCTGGCCGCAGGCGCTGTTATTTTCAGGGTCCACTCCGATGAAGATTTTGATGCCCTGAATGCCTTTTACGCCTCCGGTATTCCGTCTCCCATCACCAATGCCATTGCCTCATCCCTGATTTCACTGGATATGATCGTGGTCAATGAGGTGATCACAGGGGATATGATTTTCAAGTATGGACAGACTCTTTCGGGCAGGCAGGGCATCACCATTGACACCTATAATACTGAATATGAACTTGCGGCAGGGGCAACATCCATGCGGGTATATGATGCCCAGGGCACCTTCTTCATTGATGACACCGGGGTGTTCGGAAGTGCCGCCGGCACCTCGGCGGAATTTTCGGCTGCCGGATACACCCTTGCAGGCACCCCTGCGGTGCGTTTTGAATTCAACAATATGGGGGCACCGGTCAATGAGACATTAACAACGCAACTGGGTACGACCGTGTTTAATTTTACCCAGTCCGAGTTCATCCGGATCACCGGCACCATTGAATTGCTCCTTGAAGATTTTATTAGCGTTGAGATGGATTTCGGGATGCAGAAATTCTGGGCGCCCCTCCAGATCCAGGTGGTGGCGTCCAATGTAAATGTCATGGTGGCCCTGAACGAGTTCTCAGCCGGGGTAATAAACGGTAATATGGGGATGGTCTTTAATTCAGACGGCAGTTCGGCCCTTGAGGTCCGGGGCGGGTTTGCCGTCAACGGCGGAAGTTTCCTCAATGTGACGGCGGACCTTGCCCGGGTGGGCATCAACAATACCGGCATTGCGTATACCGGCACCACCCTGGATCTTGGGGATGTGTCGTTTACCTTTGATTATATGCCGGCTTCTTCGGATTTCCTGTCCATTTCCGCAGACAACCTTGTGGCGGATTTTGCGGATGTTCTGGTGGTTCAGGGGGATTTCGGGTTTAAACGGAATTCAGACTATTTTGCCGCCGTGGCCACCAATGCAACGGTTTCCATGACCACGCCGGTGTTCAGTGCCGGTGTGACAAATGCCACGCTGGGCTACATTTTTAATCCTGCCGGCAGTGCCGACCCGGGAGAGGCCCTTGAGGTCGCAGGCACCCCCGCATTGAACATTTCGGGTTTTGCCGATCTCTCTGCCGACCAGGTACAGATCCGGTATAACAGCACCGGCATCGCACTTACCGGAGAGACGATTGACATCGGCGGGGGTGTGGATTACACGTTTCACCTGATGCCGGGATCAGCCGACACCTTTGTCAGTACCTCTGTAACCAATCTTTCCGCCAATTTTGATGATATCATCGCCCTGACCGGTGATTTTGAATTTATCGCGGACAACGGCAATGTGGTCGCCGCTGCCGCTGATGTCAGTGCACAGATTTTCATCGGCGCCGGGTTCAAGGCCGGATTGACCAACGGGTCCCTGGGCATGATCCTGAACAGCGACGGAACCCGGGCCATTGAAGCCTCGGGTTCTGTGCTTTTCCAGGGCGCCGCTTTTGCTGATTTCAGCGCAGAGAGCGCACGCCTCGTATTAAATAATACGGGGCAGGATTTAACCGGCGTGGCCCTGGGAACCAATACCATATCCTATACCTTTAGTGATCTGCCCGCATCCGACGGCATTGCCCGGGTGGGTATCGGAAATCTGACAGCCGAACTGGGCGGATTTATCCGGATTTCCGGCGATTTCCTCTTTGAAAAGATCCTAGACGGCGCTGACACCCGCATTGTGGCAGGCGCTAATGATGCCGCGGTCTTTTTGGGGATTGACACCGGCGCATCCGGCCGGACCGGTATTGAGCTGACCGATTTGGATTTCGGCATGGTGGTTTTCGATACGGGCGGGTATGCTGTCTCGGGCATGGGAACGGCGGCCCTTGCCGGTATCAGCGGTCTCTCCCTGGCAGGTTCCCTGGGCATTGAAATGAATACCAGCGGCACTGCGGTGAACCAAATCATATCCACCCCGGGCGGGGATGTGAATGTGGCCTATGCAGACGGTGCAAATCTAATCCGCCTGGGCGGCACCATCGACATTGCCGTTGCTGATTTCATACCCCTGTCCGGCAGTTTCTATTTTGAAAAGCAGGAAGAGTTGATTGACGGCGTGACCCGGACCTTGATCATTGCTTCGGCCATGGGGATTGACGGTTTTCTGGGCATCAATAAAGATCTGCCCAATGCCATGGGGATTCAGGTGAGCGATGCGGCCCTGGGCATGGCGCTGTTCCTGGTGCCGGGTGAACAGGCGTCATTTGCCCTGACCGCATCCGGTACCGCGTCCATCATCGGTATAGACGGCTTTACCCTGTCCGGCAATATATTTGTGGAATTTAATAATACAGGCAAAATCCTCTCCCGGACCATCACCACCCCGGCCGGGGACATCACCCTTGATTTTTCAAGCGATGCCCAGGTCATGCGCCTTGCGGGCGACGGCCTTACCTTTGACCTGGGCGGCATGGTGACCCTGTCAGGGGATTTGAGTTTTATGATCACCGCCTCTGAAGGGGAGACCGTTATTAAAGTGGGTGCCGGCAATGCCGGAGTCTATATGGGGGTGCCCGGTACCATGGGCCTGTCGGTCAGCAGTGTCGATATCGGGGCGGTGATCTATCTCAATGATGCAAATGAGGTCCGTTACGCCCTGGATGCAACAGGCGACATTGCCATTGTGGGGTTTGACGGCATCATGGGCCTTTCGGGCAGTGTCGTGGTCCGGATCAATACCACGGGAACGGCAGTCAGTGAAAGCATTGAATTGGCCTCGGGCACCCATGAGGTGGTGTTTACCGATACCGCAGATGTACAATATATCCAGGGCACGGGGATCGACATCGATATCCTGGGGTTCATCACCCTCACCGGGGATTTTGTTTTTGAAATTCAGGGGACGGCCGGCAACGCCAAAATTGCTGCCGGCGGTGCCAATATTACGGCACGCTTCGGCACCGGCGGAGACGACCTGGGTATGCTGGACGGCCTCATCGGTATTGTGTTTTACGATGTAGGCGGGGTCAGCTCCTATGCCCTGAACGCTTCGGGGATTGTCTATGGTACCGTGGGCGGCACCACGGCCAGCGGCAATGTGGTGGTCCGGATCAATAAGACCGGCCGTGCCGTTTACGAAGAGATCCTTGCCGGAGAGACCCCTGTGGTGGTTGAGTTTATCGACGGCAGTGATGTTGAAAACTATGTGGTCACCGACGGCGACATCCACTTGACAGGGGTGCTGGGAACCATGCTGGATGATATCGGCGCCAATCTCAGTGATATCTATTATGATCTCCTGCCGGCGGCGGATGAAGCGGGCAATGTGGTGTACAACAGTGTGCTGGCCCAGATCATCCCCGGCACAAACTCAAGCCTTGCCGGCCTCTCCGGGATGGACCGGTTCACCGTCATCGGGCTCTATATCCAGCACTATATGCACCCCTATATGAGACCGGGGCAGGCATTGGCCGACGGGGATATGATTCCTTTGGGAGAATATGATCCTGTATTAAATGTCCCCACCATAAACGGATTGACGGATTACCTGTCCGCCAACTGGCTGCCGGGATTAAGCGAACAGGCGGGTCTTGAACTGGTCCTGGCCTATACGGAAGAGGGATTTAAACTCTCTTTTGCCGGCATCCTTGAATTTAGTGTTCAGACAGCCCTTGCCCTGCCTGAAGAGGCTGCTGCCATGGGCATTGAATTTGACGGCGAATTTGACTTTGACATGGCCGTCCAGGTGGATATTGATTTTGATATCAGCTTTAATATGGAAAACCAACTGGTCGCCTTCAACCTGAACTCCCTTGATTTTTCATTAAATGCCTCGGCCGATGATATCCTGCTCGGGGCATCCCTGGGGCCCCTGGGATTAAGTCTTGGCCAGGCAGGGGATGAACTGGGACGCCTTTCCCTGAATCTGGCAGGGGATGTGGCCTATATCAACAATGCCTTTGAGTTTAATCCCGGGGTGAACAATATTTCGGTGGATCTGCCTTTTTATGCCGCCCTTGCCGGCACCAACCTGACCTCTGGTTTGGACCCGCCGCGGATAACATTGGACGGCATTATGTACGGTGCCGGTGCGGGCCTGGCGTTCTCTGCAGAGAATTTTGAATCCATCGCCGACTTCCAGGCATTGAGCATCGGTGATGTGGCCAATATGGTCACCAATATGATCTCATACTTTGAAACCCTTAACGCCTCCGGGGAGCTCTCCTTTCCCATCCCCTTCATCGATTCTTCCATTGATAAACTTCTTGATTTTGCTTCTGCCTTCCAGGCACATGTGCTGGATAAAATAAATTTTTATCTCCCGCGGGTGGACCTGTTCACGGAAAACGATGGTGAAACCCAGGCCGGCTCCGCTGTGTTTACCTCCGCCCTTGGCAATTTTGATTCTTCCTATCTTGGCAAATATATCACCATTAATGAAACCGATACCTTCCGGATTTTGTCGGTGGTTGACGCCAATACCCTGGAGTTGAGCGCCGGTATGGATGAGGCGCTGTCCGGGGCGGCCTATGTCATTCATGAAAAAATTGAAGACATACAGACCCTCCAGGATTTCATATTGGCCCTCAATGATTCCGGGGTGCTGCCCTTTGCGGTAACGTATGATACGGCCACCCAGGAATTGCGGATTCCCATGGCTTTTGACGTCACCCTGGACCCCCTGGAGTTTGCTTTGGACTTCGGGTTTGACTTCGGCGATGGTTTCGGCCTGGGTACCGATGCCCTGGGGGTGTTGACGGCCCGCTTGTCCGGCGGATTTGACCTGGTGGCCGACCTGGATGGCGAGGACGGCAGCAGCGGCCTTTTCCTGGGGGTGGACAATATGTTGCTTGAAGGCCGGATGGCCCTGGATGTTCTGGATTTCGCAGCCACTGCCAATATGGGTTTCATGGGGCTGACGGCCGGCGGTGCCGGTTCCGGATCGGGCCTCCATCTTGATGCCGTGGCTGCCGTCACCATTGACCGTGATCCGTCAACTGCCAATGCCGGGGATATGCGATTTTCATTCTCAGACCTGCTCAGCCTCAATTTTATTGATGATCTCCGGTTTGCGTTCACCGGGGACGCCTGGGCCCGGATCAAGGGGCTGACGGTGAATTTCAATGCCGCTTCGGACCTGCCCATTGCCCCGGATGCGGAACTGGCCATCTATATTAATGATTTGACCGCCCTGGATGATGTTTTCATTTATGAGCATGATTTTTCATCTGCCTTTGATCTTGCTGCCCTGACAGGAGACGGCACCCTGCCTTCCGGCGGTCTGGTTCTGGTTCTGCCGGACCTGGGTGAGGCATTTGATTTCAAGGATCTCGGGTTCGGCGATATCATGGATGCCGTACGCATGGGCCTTGATTTCCTTGAGGGCACCCTGGCTGACCTTGATTTCTACACCCAGCCCATTCCGGTCATTGAAAAATCCCTGGCCGAGGTTTTCACCTTCCTGGACGACTTTATCGATATCATAGCCCTGGCAGAATCCAATCCCGCAGCCTTGATTGAAGATGTGGAACTTATCTTTGAAAACGCCCTGGGCATTGTGGATGACAATACATTGCCCGAACATGAGCAGACATTTTCCCTGGGCCTGGACGGTACTAAATTAAACCTGCACCTGGGCTTTGGCGCAATTTTTTCCGAGACCTTTATTTTCAGCCTTAACCTCGGCAATTTCAAGGAGATGACAGGCAATGCCGGCGACAGTTCCCTGGACGGCATTAATGAAATGTATGACAATATCGGGGCCGGCACCGGGGGCAATATTCTTTTGGAAGCCCTGTTTGAATTTGAACTTGACGCCGTGATAGATTTTGCGCCCCTGGCCGGCGGGGGACTTCCCGGGGTGGCATTGTATGATTATGACACCATTACCGGGCACGGCACCCATGCATCGCTTCGGGCAAGGGTACTGGGACAGGATCTGGAGCTTGGGTTCAGGTTCGGCCCCATTTCCATGGGCGTTGAAAACGGGTTTGTTGTTCTGGACGGGGACGGAGATCTTTCAACGGACGATTATGCCGGCGTCAGCCTGGTATTGGATCAGCACTCTTCAAACGTTACGGATAACGGTCTGTTTGTCTTTGGCAGTGAAACCCTGATTGATAATTTGGCCGTTGTGTTTACCGGCGGATTCTCGGTTGTGCTTCCTCCCCGGCTGGATGTCATGGGGCTCTCCTTTTACTTTGATGACGCCGATGCCATCATGATCGGAACCAATCCGGCCTATGGTGACCAGGGGCTCAAGGCGCTCTTCCAGTACCTGGCAGGCACCCTGGATCCCGGCGCGGACAGCCCCGTGGTCTTCTCCTATCCGGATATTGTGGGGATGTTCGAAGCATTGGGCGGCAGCTTCAGCCTGCTCTCCGTTCTTAACAATCCCAGCTTTATCCTGGACGGTGTTGATTTGACCCTGGGGGCGGTGCAGGATATTTTTTCCAGCAGTTTTGCCGTGGACCTGCCCCTGGTCGGGGATAAACTTGCAGCGGTGGCCACCTTTATCTCCGATCTGCGCCAGGGCTTTTTGGGCGAACTCAGGCAAAAGCTTTCCCAGAACGGCGCAGCCATTGAAGTTATTCGCAACGCCTTGTTTGATGTATTCGGGCCGGGCCGGCTCAACATACTTCTGGATCACAACAGCGACGGCCTGGTCACCATTGATGACATTTCAGTGGCTTGGTATAACCCCAACGGCTGTAAAATCCGGGATTGGACAATCGGTGACGACCTTCCCACGGACACCGATGCCATCCAGTTCGATATGAAACTGGGGCAGACCATTCCCATTATCGGGGTGGATATCCCCCTTGATATCGATCTGCCCGGATTTGAACTCAATATAGACGGCGGTTTTGCCATTGATCTTGCCTGGGATTTTGATTTTGGTTTCGGCTTGAGCCTTGGGGACGGGATCTATCTTGTTTCCAATGCCGATGATGCTGATCCCGAACTGGAAGTCGGTTTTAATGTCTATCTGGATGACAGTCCCGATGATCCGTCAGTCTCAGGGCCGTTTTCCGGGACAGGCACCCTGCTTTTCTTCCAGGCCACGGTAACGGATGTGGGTAAAGGCGGCACCGATTTTGAGCCCAGCGGGCTTTTTGCCGGTTTTGAACTCAATTATGACGGCAATGCATTCAATCATCTTACCACCAACACCATCCTGTCACAGTCCCTGGACAGAACCTTTGGGGTTAATTTCGGGGTGGACGCCCAGGTCAATCTGGAACTGACCCTGGCGTTGGCCGGGGTATCTGCCCTGCCCAAGTTAGCGGCGGACTTTGTCCTTGACTGGGGCTGGGATATCCGGGACGGGTCCACGGATTTGATCATTGAGATCCGGGACATCCGCGTTGAGGTCGGCTCTTTGATTTCCGACTTCCTTAAACCCATTGTGGACACCATTGATACGGTTTTGACGCCCTTCAGGCCCCTGGTTGAGGCGCTGACCATGGAAATCCCGGGTTTTGCCACCCTGGGGCTTAGCCCGCCGACCATGACAGGGATTATCAATCTGATTATGGAAGCCAATGGTGAGGCCCCCATTGACTGGTCCTTCCTTGATGCTGTCCAGCAAATGTTTGACCTGGTGGATACGGTTAATTCCATGCTGGGCGCCGACGGCAGCATTCTCATCGGCAGTCTCATGGGGCTGGGGACCGGCGATGTTTCCTGGGAATCCCCGGCCACCTCGCCGGATGATTCCATGCCCGGGTGGATGCGTGATTTCCTTGACAGCATTGAAGAGGAGTCCGCAGGCAATTCCGGAAACGGCGCTGCGGCATCTGCCAGGTCCGGGTTTAAGATTGATTATATTTTCGATATCGGCAACTGGGCCCAGATCTTTTCAGGGGGCAGCGCCACCCTGTTTACCTATGAGATGCCTCTTTTGCAGTTTGCCAAGAGCTTCAGGGTCCTTATCGCACCGATTCCCATTGGGGCCACCATCGGCTCAGCCATTGCTGCGGCAACCTCAGGGGCGGGGTCATTTATCGTTCCCATATTGAATCCGCTGTTCCTTAACATTTACGCCCGCGGCAGTATCAGTGCCTATGTTGATCTGGCCTTTGGATTCGACACCTATGGTATCCAGAAAATGGCTGCCGGCGGCAATCTCATTGATGTGCTGGACGGATTTTATGTTTCGGACTGGACCCTTCCCGAATTTGACGCCGGCGGCATTGTTCCCGGTACCGGCGGAGAGGAAAAGCCGGAATTCTCATTCGGCGTTGCCCTGGGCCTTGACGGAGAAATCGCCTACAGCGGCGGCGGGGCAAGTGTGGGGCTTGGACTGGGTGCTTTGTTGTCCCTTAATTTTGATTTTGACTTTCAGGATGTGGCCCGGTCAAATCTGACCAAAGACGACCAGGGGAATGTGACCGCAGTGACCTGGGAGTCAGACGGCAAAATCCGGGCATCGGAGATCATTGCCATGGCCACCTACACGGAGAACGGTGCGCTGGGCGGATTCTTTAATTTGATTAATGCAACGGCCACCATGGATTTTACGGGCAGTGTATTTGTCAGCGCAAGTCTCGGACCGATCAGCGTTGTTCTCCGGGTTGATTTGTTTACCCTGAACATTCTGACCCTGTCTTACAATGCCCCTTTTGTCCAGCCGGTTCTGGCGGAACAGCAGGGCTCGACCCTTTACCTCAACAGCGGTTCACGGGCCGGGAACCGGTCCTATTTTAATACGGAGGATGGTGATGAAACATTTATTCTCTCGGGCAGCGGCGGTACGGTAAATATTGAGTATGACGGGTGGTATCAGACCTATACGGGAATTACCCATATTGTGGCCGACGGCGGCAGCGGCGATGACATCCTGGATGCATCCAACCTGAATGATGTGACGGTGGATTTTAACGGCGGTGCCGGGGATGATACCCTGAAAAGCGGACATGCCGGCGGAACCATGGCAGGCGGCGACGGGGATGATACCCTGACCGGCCTGGAGGGATACGATGTACTCTAC
>JAKSBO010001178.1 GCA_022361095.1 Desulfobacterales bacterium
GTTTTTGCCTTTTTGGCATAGGGCTGCCCCTTTTTTTTTGATCCGCCGGTTTCCGGGGCGTCAATGGCCACCATGCGGATTCGAAATTCAAGATCCCGTCCCTGAACCTGCACGGTATCGCCGTCAAACACCTTTGTGACTTTGAAATTGGATTTATCTATGGTTGCACTGACCGCTTCGGGAATTTGCGTCGCCTTTTCCCCATAAGGCAGATTGACATTGGAAAAGTGCCGGACCCCGTTTTCGTCTACCCAGCTGTACACATCACACCTGGCTTGGGATACGCTTAAAACCAGAAACACGGTTATGAGAAGTTGGATGGCCGGCCGCATGCGGTCCCCTATGGCATTTTCGTCAGGGCCAGGGCTCCCCACTGCTTTTCTTCGCGCTCCCACTCTATGGACAATCCCATGGCGCCGTAATGGGTTTTCAGGTTTTCCATTTCCCAGGCCCTGACCCCTGAAAGAATCAGGTGTCCACCGGGTGCCAGGATGGAATTAATGTCCGGTGCAATCTGCTTAAGGGTGGGAAATCTTAAATTGGCCATAACAAGGGAAAGCTTTAACTCCTGCGGGGTCATGATGTCGTGGATAACGATAACCCTGTCTTCAATGCTGTTGGCCGCTACATTGGCCCGTGCCTCGCTGACGGCATTGGGATCTGTTTCCCAGGCCGTGCACTGTGACATGCCCGCAAGGCAGGCTGCTATGGCAAGCACCCCGGAGCCCGTGCCGATATCCCCTGCCTTGCCGCCCTGAAGGCGGCCGGCCTGGTTAGCTGAGAAAAAAAGCCTGTCCAGGGCAGCCAGGCAGAGCCGGGTCGTGGGGTGGTGGCCGGTGCCGAAAGAGATACCCGGGCTTATCCGGATATCTATCTCATTGGGGGCCGCAATGCTTTTAATCCCAGGAGGCAGAATAAAAAACCGGTCCGTGATCCGGACCGGTTTTGAAAAACTTTCCATGACATAGGTGTTGCCATACAGATCCTGGTAGGCCACATCCTGACCGTCGACTAAGGATTTCAGCACTTTTTTTGCCTGGAATGGTTTCAGGCAAAATTCCCGGCCTATTTCACGGATATAGGACCGGGCCGTCAAGCGTACCGCGGCATTATTTAAAATATCCAGGGCACGGTCCCGGTCAAAGGGGATCATGCCCCTCTTTTTCAAGCAGTCTTGTATACCATTGGCCAAAGTCAAACATGCCCCTGATTTTTTCTTCTTCATTTATGATACCAAGGCACATTTCAAGAGCACCCTGGGCATAGCTGTTGGAATATTCATCCGCATCAATGGCTGTGAGAAACTCCCGGATCAGCTGCTGGGAGGTTCGTTTGGTTTTATCCCTGCGAATATCAATGGGATCTTTCGGCTCCTGGAACGGATCCCATTTGTCATATCCCGTTTTCATGATTTGTTTCTGGCCACGTTTTCCCATGGCATCGAAAATGGCCTTTTTTCTTTCTTCAATTTCTTCCTGGGAGAAGTGTGTTTCAGCCATCTTTTTTTACTCCAAGAAATTCATCGTTAAACAGAGTGACCATGGCCATGGATACAGGGATAAGCAACTCATGCATCCGGATGTTGGTCGAATTAATGTCTTTGACCAGTTCCGCAGACAAAAGCTGGAGCTGGGTGTAAATTTTGTCCATGTTCAGGGTGGGGTAGGCCTTTCCCTGGACAAAGTTGGTCCGGCCACAGATGTGGGAGGCCCCTGCCGTGGAGGTGGGCATCCCGTAGACCCGGCAGGTAATCGGGCGGCATTCGTACATCAGGCACAGATCGTTTTCGCCCAGCAGGGGACACCGGACCCGTTCCTGGGACATTTTTGCCACGATTTCCAGTTGATCGGCCCCGTCCTTGACTTTCTTATAGGCATCCCGCTTCATTTTGACCAGCGCCCGGTCTGTTTTATCGGCAATGGCAATGAGGTCGGCTTTTTCCGTGCCTGAAAATTTCTCATTAAATTTGTGGTTCAGGTACAGCGCCTCGATCAGGGTCAGATCAAAAATGGCATAGCAGCAGTCCGAACATTTTTCCCTGCAGAATACCTCTTTGGGGAACTCTTTTTTTACCCGGTCAAAGACCTGGTCCACCATGCTGACGACCGCTTCGTATTTTACAAAATGTTTCTTTAAATCCATGGGTATACCTTTACTTACCAATGCAGAAATTATTAAAAACAGCATCAAGGATATCCGGCGGCGCAGTGTCCCCGGTAATTGTCCCGAGATGGTCTATACAATGTTTAACATCCAGGGCCAGGGTCTCTTCCTCCTGACCGTTTTCAAGCCCTTCCATCATCGTTGTCATATGGCCCAGGGCCTGGACAAGGGCGTTTTTATGACGAAGGTTGGGGATGACCGCATCATCGCCAATGTCAAGGTTGCCGATACAGGTCTCCAGAAGTCTTGTTCTAAGGGTGTTTACACCTTTCCCTGTGAGCGCGGAAACTTCCACCGGGCGTGGGTCGGCATATTTTTCCGGCAAGGGGGGCAGTTCAAGTTCATCGGCCAGGTCCATTTTGTTGATGGCAAAAATGACCGGCTTATCTTCCGGCAGAATTGTTGATACCGTTCTTTGGGGAAAAGGTTTTCCCGGTTCTATCACATACAGGACAATATCGGCCGCCTCTATCTGGTCCCTGGCCTTTTCAATGCCGATGATCTCCACAAGATCATCTGTCTGGTGGA
>JAKSBO010000983.1 GCA_022361095.1 Desulfobacterales bacterium
ATACGATATTGAAAAGGCGGCCCAGGAGGCCGGACGCTGCATCCAATGCGACTGTTCACGGTGTCTGCGGGCCTGCAACACCTACCTTGAAAGCTTCAAGGGCCACCCCGGAAAATACGCCCGGGAAGTCTACAACAACCTGGCCATAGTCATGGGAGAAAAAAAGGCCAACCTCCTGATCAACTCCTGCAGCCTGTGCGGACAGTGTGAAACGGTCTGTCCCAATGACTTTTCCATGGCGGATCTGTGTCTCTCTGCCCGGCAGGAGATGGTGGCCCATGATAAGATGCCCCCGTCAGCCCATGAATTCGCCCTGGGCGAAATGGCCCACGCCAATGGCAAGGCCTGCTTTTTCTCCATGCATGCCCCGGACACGGATAGGTCCGGGGCTGTTTTTTTTCCGGGGTGCCAGCTCACCGGATCTTCACCGGGCCAGGTGAAAGCGGTATGGGCGTGGCTGAGAAAGAATATTGAGGGTAACACCGGAATTATATCCGGCTGTTGCGGGGCACCGGCCTTCTGGGCCGGCCGTAAAGACTTGTTTGAAGAGACAGGCAACCGCCTTAAAACCTTGTGGGAATCCTGGGGAAGCCCCCGGATCATCACTGCGTGCACCTCCTGCACCCAGATGTTGGAAACGGTAATGCCCGGAGCCAAAGTTTTATCTTTGTACACAGAAATGGCCGGCAATCCCGGTTTGCCGGTACCGGATAAGGCCGTTGCCGGTCCCGTGGCTGTGAGCGATCCCTGCACAGCCCGCAAAGACGATGCAACCCAACAAGCTGTCAGGGATCTGATTCAGTCCCGGGGCATCGGCATAACCGAATTGGAAAATGCCGGGGAACTGACCGAATGCTGCGGGTTCGGGGGCCTTGTGTTCAATGCCAACCCCGGCCTTGCCGGTGCCATTATCCAAAAACGGACCGGACAGAGCGGCCTGGACTACATTGCTTACTGTGCCATGTGCCGGGACCGCCTGGTCCGGGCCGGGAAAAATACCCGCCATATTCTGGACCTGTTCTGGCCGGAAACCGATCATCCCGAAAAACGGCAGGACCCTGGATTTTCAGGGCGGCGAAGAAACCTGGCCGCGTTTAAACAAGAGATGGCCGGAGGCAGCACGTTTCAGAACGGCATCCCGTTGACCCCGTCCGGGCGGGAAATTATTATCGGTCAGGACACTTTGAACCGGATCGAAGATGAATTCATTCTTGTATCGGATATTGAACAGGTGCTGGCCCATTACGAGTCCGATGCCGGTAAACACTATTTTATCAACAAGGCCGCCGGAACTGAAATCGCCTTTTTCCGGCCGGGCAATGTCTGCTTCTGGGTGGAATTCAAGGTCCGTGACGGGGTATATGAGATCCTGAATGCCTGGAGCCACAGGATGACCGTGATTCCGGCCCAGAAATTCAAAGCCGGCGCCCCCCTGGAAGACCTCAGTCCGGACCTGCATTGCGGGACCTGCAGCACGCCCCTGGAAAGTGTTATGAACCATGCGGGGTACCTGGATTCCCGGTTTGATGTGGATCTGCCCCAGTGCAGAAGCTGCGGGGCCGTGTTCATCTCTCCGGAACTGGCCCGGGGGAAGATGGCGGAAGTGGAAAAAATTCTTGAGGATAAGTAATTTTCACGCAGACGCCCTGGAAACCCACCGGCCCGGCGCACTTACCCTGACCCGGGCCGCCCTGCCGCA
>JAKSBO010000981.1 GCA_022361095.1 Desulfobacterales bacterium
GGGTTGCAAGGGTACACAAGGCTCCTTGACAACAGTTTTGTGATGCAGGATTTAAAAAAGTTCAAACGCGCACCCGGATTACTTCACAATGACCGGATTTTTAACGCCTATCCGGAGCTTGCCTGCCGGCTTATGGAAGATGTCTATCGCATTGACGGCACGCCCAAAAAAGGCGTTGCCAAGCTTGCCTTTTCTGCCGTTAAAAAGACAATCGGCGTAAAAAATATTGCCCGGGATCTTTTTTCCGCCTGGAGAGCCCTATGAATATAGATGAGATTTTAGATTATACCAGCTTTACCATTGATCGCGAACCCCATATCATTGTCGATCAAACGGTGTGTGCAACCTGCACCAGCCGCGCCTGCACCACAGCCTGTCCCGGGGGATGCTACAACTGGTCCCAAAGCGATCACCGGCTTAGTTTTGTCTATGACGGCTGTCTGGAATGCGGGACCTGTTATATTGTGTGCGAGAACAAGGCCTTTACCCGCTGGCGGTATCCCCGGGGTGGGTTCGGGGTTTCCTACCGCATGACCTAACCTCTTTCTTTGCAGGCAACCCTTTGCTTTGAGGAATGAAAAGAACAAAGATGGCAAATGATGAACTCAATGTTGTCGTAGTGCTGCGGGAATGCCGTGATCCGCGTCCGCCCGCCGGCGTGACGGATGGGGGCCGTGCGATCAATGCACGGGATGTGCGTACCATGCTCAACCCAAGTGATCTTGGTGCATTGGAAAACGCCTTGCAGCTCAAGGAGAAACATGGCGGCCGGTTGACTGTCCTGGCCATTGGGTCAAAGAACGTGGATGCGTATCTGAAAACCGGGCTCTCCATGGGGGCGGAACGTGCTGTACGCATCAGCGACCGTCTCTTGCGCGACTACGATGATACCGGGTTGTCCCGTGTATTAAGCCGGGCTTTTGATATCCTGTCTCCTTCCCTGGTCTGCACCGGTAATGTGGTTGAGGACCGCGGTTTTGATGCGCTGTTCCCCCTTGCTGCAGCAAGATCGGGTATCCCCTGCGTACAAAATGTGATGATTGCCACGGTCCAGGCCAGTGGTGTGAAAACCTTGAAAACGACGGATCACGGTGCAAGGCAACTGCTTAAGACCCCCCTGCCGGCGGCTTTGACGTTTACCGGTACCCAAGAGGTGCGCTACCCCGGTATTGACGCCTTGGTGGCGGCAGCCGACGCGCCCATTGAAGTGTGGGGGGAAGCCGAACTGGGACTTCAGTTTATGAATGGCGCACAGGCGGGCCCGGCCACGATGCCGGCCGGCTACGGCACCCCCCGGCCTGATCCGGTGCGCGTTGTTACCCCGGACCCAAGTCTGCCGGCCTTTGAACGCATTTTATCTCTTCTTGCCGGGGGCGTCACCGCCCGCCGGGGGGCGGTTCACCATCTATCTGCGGACGAAACCGCCGATGCCCTGATGGCCCTGTTCGGCAAGGTGGGGCTGTTGCCTTAAAAAGCGATGATGACCTATCGTTTTGCATCCCAGGTTGAGTTGATCGAACAGAGGGATGGGGCCGTTCTCCTGAAATCAATCCCCCTTAGTGTGTTGCGGGTCAACCGGGCGTGCGCAACATTACTCAAAGGGCTGGGGGCTGGCGGGCCTGCGGCAAATCCTGCACAACACAAAGCCCTTTTTGAGCAACTGGTTGCCCGGGGCTTTTTAGAGCGGAGTCAAACCGTACCCGAAGTGCCGCAGCAATACCCGTTTGTCAGTGTCATCATACCTGTGCGGGACAGGGAAAAAGCTCTTGGTCGATGCCTGGAATCTCTATCCGCACTGCATTATCCGGCAGAACGATTGGAAGTTATTGTCGTGGATGACGGCAGTAAAGATAACAGTGCCGGATGTGCAAAGAGATGGGGGGCCAAGGTTATCTCCTCCGGTGCAGACGGTGCAGGACCGGCGGCTGCCAGGAACCGGGGCGCTGATGCGGCCCGGGGTGAAATCCTCGCGTTCATTGATTCCGACTGCACCGCCTCTAAAGAGTGGCTAAGAGAACTTGTCCCCCTTTTTGATGACGCCGCCCTTGCTGCCGTGGGCGGTAAAGTGGCCGGGATTTCGAAAGAATCGGCCCTTGACCGGTACGAAGACGTGATGTCCAGTCTTTGCATGGGGAGACACCCGCGTTTGGCGGGAAAAGGTGCGGACACCTTTTATCTGCCCAGCTGCAACCTGCTGGTGAAAAAAGAGGTTTTCCTTGGGATGAACGGTTTTGCACCCGCAATGCAGGTGGGAGAAGATGTGGATCTGTGCTGGCGTATGCGGGATAAGGGCCGGCGCATCGCTTATATGCCTGCAGGCACGGTTTTTCACCAGCATCGAAATCAACCGGGGGCTTTCATGTCCCGGCGGTTTTTTTACGGCACATCAGAGGAGAAGCTGCAGCGTCTGCACCCCACACGAAAAAAGCAGATGGTGGTGCCTCCCCTGCCTGCAGGTTTGCTGCTCGTATTTCTGACTATTCCCTGGACCGGTGGCTTTGGTATGCTGCTCGCCGGTATTATGGCTGTTATGGAGAGCCGGCTGCTTAAAAAGAAAACCCAAAAGATGGGGGTGGATTTAGGCCTTTTCCAGCTTCTGCGGGCACGGCTGCGCACCCTGGTGAGCCTGTTGTATTATCTTAGTTTTCATCTGGTAAGATATTATTTGATTGTGATGATTGTTCTTGGGATTTTACAGCCGCTCTTTATTCCGGTGCTGCTGCTCATGCTTGGCTGCGCGGCCATGGTTGATTTCAGGGTAAAAAAAGTGCAACTTCCCTTTATCTCTTTCTTTTTGTTTTATATCCTGGAACAACTTGCCTATGGTCTGGGGGTGTTCTGGGGATGTGTGAAAGGGATGAATTTTCGCAGTTATGTTGTGGTGCTGCGCCGTCATATAGACCATAGGCGGGTGGACGTATGAATTGGACTGAACTGAAACGAACCATAAATGCAAGCGAAAGGAACCGCGATGACAGAGTATGCTTTGGTAATAAATGGTGAAAAAGTGGTCGCCCAGGAGACCTTTGATGTGATCAATCCGGCAACGGGCGAGGTGTTTGCCGCCTGCCCGAAAGCCAGTGCAGCCCAGCTGGATCAGGCGGTTGCCGCTGCCCGGAACGCCTTGCCCGCCTGGTCGGCCCTGGCCGATGAAAAACGGGTGGAATACCTTCAGCAGATTGCAGGGATTATTGAAAACAACATGCCTGAACTCTCCCGGCTGATCACCCTGGAACAGGGAAAGACCCAGTCCGGCCCCGGGGCCAATTTTGAAGTGGGGGGCTGCGTGGCCTGGACCCAGGTGACGGCAGGGCTGAAACTTGAAGATGAACTCATTGACGACAACCCGGAAGATACCATTGAACTGACCCGGAAACCCGTGGGGGTTGTGGGGTCCATCACCCCCTGGAACTGGCCGTTGCTGATTGCCGTCTGGCATATTATGCCGGCCCTGCGTGTGGGCTGCACGGTTGTGATTAAACCTGCATCCTATACACCGCTTTCAACATTACGGCTGGTTGAATTGATTAATGGTATCTTACCTCCGGGCGTTCTCAATGTTGTGGCCGGCAGCTCGGGGATCGGCAATGCCA
>JAKSBO010000902.1 GCA_022361095.1 Desulfobacterales bacterium
CCCCGACATTGTTCGGCGTGGGCCAGCGGGCCATTGAACGGACCTGGCAGTACATCAAAAAGGTCGGCTCCATTGTGGTGGCCGTCTCCGTCTGCGTATTTACCCTGCTTCAGTTCCCGGGTATTTCCGATGAAAAGCAGGCTTATTTTGACGGTGAAATGACCAAAGCCGTGGCCGCCTTTCAGGCAAAGATCGCCCATACGCAGTATGCGGACCGGTTCAAGGATGAAACGGCTTTGGTGTCAATGATCAATGTGTACAACGATTTTAAAACCGCGCGGCTGAACACAAAAGGGTCGGAAGCCTCCAAGCGGTTATCCGATAGATATAAGGCCGATTACCCGGAGCAGTTTAAA
This sequence comes from Desulfobacterales bacterium, assembly GCA_022361095.1. Classification (GTDB taxonomy): domain Bacteria; phylum Desulfobacterota; class Desulfobacteria; order Desulfobacterales; family Desulfobacteraceae; genus Desulfobacter. The sequence goes on from JAKSBO010000902.1 coordinate 357, forward strand.
TTCCTTAAACCCCGGAAGGATAAGGACGCCAAAAAAGTAAACAAGGCTCTGCGCGGCCTGGTCTCCACACGTAAATCCTTGCGGCGCCAGATCAAGGAAGCACAGATTGAAACAAGTTTTCTTGGCATGGTGGGCCGCTCCTTTGAACCTGTTACACAATGGGCCGGATTCAACTGGAAGATCAATGTGGCCATTCTTTCTTCCTTTGCCGCCCGGGAATCTTCCGTGGCCACCATCGGTGTGCTTTACCAGCAAGGGGCCGATGAAAATAAAAGCCTTGAAGACCGTATGGAAGCCGAAGCCGGACAAGGCGGATTTTCTCCCCTGCACGCCTTGGCTATTATGGTCTTTTTTGCGCTGTATCCGCCCTGTCTGGCGACAACCATCATGATAAAGGTGCAGACCGGTTCATACAAATGGATGCTCTTTTCCATGTTTTTTCCCACCACTTTAGGGTTTATCACTGCCTGCCTGATCTACACCGGCGGCAGCGCCTTAAATCTTTCCGGTATCCAGATGATGGGCGTGTTTTACGCTGCAGTCGTCCTGACAGCCGTGTGTACGGGGTTGTTCAAATCCTGGAGACGAAAACCCGGCCCCTTGCCCGATCTTCGCCGGGAGCCAAATCCCTTGTAGTTTTATGAAAAGTCTGCGCCGCCCTGGGAGCATAATTGGGCGGCAGAAAATAAATCCCCCATTTTGTTTGCCTTATATACAAATATAGTTGGCACAAAATGGGGGTTAGGCGGTCCCATGATCGGAATAAAATATTCCAAACCATGGGTTAGAATTTTCGTTCGTATTTAAGGCGCGTCAATGGGAGTATATTAAACATATGTGCCATTGACACAACGAAGAAGGCGGATGAAAAGGCAAGCCATATGGAAGGTGTTATTTAAAACTTGGGCCTTAAGCATTATCAGATGCTGAATTTATCTTTGGCTTTTTCCAGGCTTTCCGGGACACCTTTTGGGGTTTTATACACTGCTTTCACGGTTCCTTTAGCCGTTGTTATGATATAGGCTTGTCAGGCGCAGCCGGCGTTTTGGGAGTCTTTTTTTCGGAATGATATAGAAAATGGTGCCACAGGGCTGTGCCCGTAAGCAAAACGCCGGCACCGGTATGGATATTTTTCATTGTTTTGTTTTTTTTTAAAAAGGGGGCTGTAATCACTGTAACACCTAAACTGGCTGTCATGGCGATTTTGGCAACTTCTTTTTTTATTTCACGATCCATTTTTTCAGGCACTTTTTTGCTTTTTTCATTTGATGTTTTTTGGGATTTCAACGGCCTATGCACAAGTCAGGGCAGTTACCGGCCCATAAGCTGTGAATATGAACGATGCCATATTTTCCGCTGAAAAGCAATTGTATAATATTATTAATAATAAACAATATTAGTATAGACTGTTTTTATAAGCAGGGAGGCGTTAAACGTGATGCTTTGCTAATGAGAAACCACCAGGACCGGGAGCAGCCAAAGCATATAGCTGCCCCCTGGAACGGAATATAGGAACAAATAGCCCGATACTGTTCAGACCGATGCCTGGGACTGGGCGATTTTGAAAAATTTGGAATTCGAGTGAAGCATGATATGGGTTTCAGTGGCTTCTATACCCTCAATATTGCTCAGCCCCTCTTCAAAAATAAAAATATTGAGTTCATTGATTGAATCGGCAAGTACCTCAACAAAAATATCGTATTTTCCCGTGGTGACCCAGACGGCATTGACATTGGACAGGGCAGTGATCTCCTTAACAGCCTTGGCATGGTGGCTGCGATTGATGTTTATACCTAAAATCGCCGCCACTTTATTGGACATGGCAAAGGGATTGACCCGGGCTTCAAGCTTGAGAATGTTTAGTTGGATCAGCCGGTTGACCCGGTTGCTCACCGTGCCTTCGGCAACGCCCAGCTCTTTTGCAATGCTTTTATACGATTTACGGGCATCTTCCTGAAGTGCCAGTATAATTTGAATTTCAAGTTCATCCAGGCTCCCGTCTACCAATGTCATGATATTGTCGCTCCTTATCAGCTCGTTGAGAATCCGTGTATCGTGTCCGGCCGAAAATCGTAAAGTTTGCGGTCCGCACCGTATTCGACAACATGTCCAGGTTTTCGTTCAGACACGTTATAGTAGAAACACCGGACATGATCAAGGCGGTTGTTTTTTGATTTACAATAACCATGCAATGACCTCCACCCTGGCCGGGCCATCGGCGCGGAGGATTGATGCACCGTCCTACCGGCAATGGTGCTGTTTTTAACTTTGTTGCGGGCGTTTGCCCGGCAATTGATATGCCAGGCCGGCCCATGGCCGTTTTTTGGCGATTGACACTGAATTGAGGATAAACTGCATGCGATATCCCCGGGATTCGAACAAGATGTTGACACAACAATTTTAAAAAATTAAAATAAATCCGTTAGTTTAGCTTCTGTAGTTTTCCATATCTTTTAAAAAATGTTCGGAGGGCGTCATGTTTACAAAACAATATCTTAAAACCAAAGATGTGTGCAGGGTCAGATTTAAAGTACAGAAAAAAGTGATCGGCACGGCAAAAAAAGTTAATCTGGTTGGTGATTTCAACAATTGGGATGAAAACGGCGTGGCCATGAAAAAACTTAAAAGCGGGGATTTTTCTACGGTGCTTGACCTTGAGCTGGACCGGTCTTACCAGTTTCGCTACCTGGTGGATGACACACGCTGGATTAATGATGAGAGTGCGGATGTTTATTTGCCCTCTCCTTATAAAGGGGAAGACAATTCGGTGATTACGATATAGGTTTTCCTGCAATTAAATGCCTTAATGGGCCGGCAAGGAGTCACACATGTCCTATTTTGATTTTTCAAATTTTGAGCTCTCCTTCAATAACTATATTAAGTATATTTTGGGCAAGCAAATTGAACACGCCTCGAAAAATGATCAGTTGAATGCCGTTTCCTATGCTGTAGGCAAGTACCTCATTGATATTGGTTACGATACACAGAAGCGCTACCGGGAAAATGATGCCAAATGCCTGCATTACCTGTCACTCGAATTTCTGATCGGACGGCTGTTACAAAACAATTTGTTAAATCTGGGCATTTATGACCGCTGTAAAAAATTCCTTGAAAAAAAGGGCATTGACCTTGAATTCCTGGTGGAAAAAGAACGTGATCCGGCCCTGGGCAACGGTGGTCTTGGCCGTTTGGCCGCATGCTATCTTGACTCTTTGGCCAGCCTGAATATGCCGGGATTCGGGTATGGGATCAATTATGATTACGGGCTGTTCAAACAGGTGATCGTTAACGGATACCAGAAGGAAAAACCCGATTACTGGCCCAACCGCAAGTCTCCCTGGCTGATCCGCAGAACCGAAGAGCGGTATATGGTTCCCATTTACGGTCAGGTGGAGGGTAGTGTGGACAGGGACGGGGAATATAACCCCGTATGGTCGAACTGGGCCCTGCTCATCGGGCGCCCCCATGATATCCTGGTTGCAGGTTTCGAAGGCCGGACCGTCAACTATTTGCGGCTGTTCACGGCTGAGGCATCCGAGGATTTTGACATCGATATTTTTAATGATGGGGACTATTTTAAAGCTGTGGGCCGGAAAATCAAATCCGAGACCATTTCTAAAATTCTCTATCCGTCGGATTCCAAAGAGTCGGGCAAAGAGCTCCGGCTGGTTCAGGAGTATTTTCTTGTGGCTTGCTCTTTAAGGGATATTATCCGCAAGTATGAAATGAATAATGACTCCTTTGATGATTTTCATCATAACGTGGCCATTCAGCTTAATGATACCCATCCGGCCCTGGCTGTGGTTGAGCTGATGCGTATCCTGGTTGATGAAAAGGGCATGCAATGGGAGACGGCCTGGGATATCACTAAAAAAACCCTTGGATATACCAACCACACTTTGTTGCCCGAGGCCCTGGAAACCTGGCCGGTGAGTATTCTGGAGCGGGTGGTGCCCAGGCATATGCAGTTGATTTATGAAATCAACCAGCGGTTCCTGGAATTTTTGAC
>JAKSBO010000376.1 GCA_022361095.1 Desulfobacterales bacterium
CAGCGGCGGCCGCCATCCTAGGCATGGTGCCTTTGGCCGTGGACAAATTCTGGGCGCCCATGGCCATCAGCATCGGCGGCGGCCTTTTAGGCGCCACTATTCTGACCCTGTTTGTGCTGCCCTGTATGGTGGCGGCCTGGTATCGGGTGAAAGAAAGTTAATGGCCTGTCCATATTTCTTAGACCAGATTATTAAACTCAAGAACAACGCAGGTACCCTTTTCCGAAGTCCCGGCCACCCGGATATCACCGCCGTGGCTGCGCATGATGCCGTATACGATGGAAAGGCCTAAACCCACCCCATGCCCTTCATCCTTGGTGGTGAAAAAGGGTTCAAATATATGGGGCAGATCCTTTGGGCCGATACCTTTGCCCGAATCTTTCACATGGATGAAAACCTGCTGCTTGCCAGGATCAAACCCTGCAAAAAGCCACACCTGCCCCGGGCCGTCTATGGCATCCACGGCATTGAATATCAGGTTGATCAGGCACTGCTGGATCTGGTTGACATCCGCCAGAATGTCTGGGATGGGCTCTTTAATATCCACATGCAGTTCGATATTCCGGAGCTCGAATTTGTGGACTCCCAGTTTCACGCACCGCTCTAACAGGTCTTTGACCTGAACAGGGCCATAGAGAATGGCGGATTTTCTTGAAAAGGTCAAAAGATTGGAAAGAATGCCCGAACACCGGCTGATTTCCAAGACGGCAAGATCCAGAAAGCTTGAGAATTGATCCTGTTTTTCTGTCATCTCCCCCTTGTCAAGCAGCTTGGCCATGAGCTTCAGATAGTTGAGAATTCCGGACAAAGGGTTATTGATCTCATGCACCACGCTGGCAGCAAGTTTACCCAAAGACATAATTCTGTCCTGGTGCAAGGTCTTTTCCTGGTCCGCCATCTCCTGTTCCATACGGCGCATCTCGCGCAGATCCCTCACGCAGAACAGCAGGCCGTTGTCATCTCCGGCATCACACATGATACCGGCCGATACCCGGACCGGTATCTGCTGCCCCGTACCGGACCGCATCACGGCCTCCATCATATTGATCCGGCCCCTGCCCCCGTAACGCTCACTTTTAAGGGCGGCCAGTATCCGTTCGTGTTGACCTGCCGACATCAAATCTTTCAACCCTTTTTTACCTATCACCTGGACTGCCGTGAGCCCCAACATCTCCCGGGCTGCAGGGTTAATAATCCTGATAAATTCATCCGTGCCGCAGGCAATAATACCGTTCATGGAACCGTTGATAATCTGCTCCTGGAATCTATAGTGTTCCATCAGGGTTTCAGCGGCACCGGACCATCCGGTTTCAAGCCGGTTGGTATATTCCCGGATCTTTTTTGCCGATGTATATCGATTTTTTGCCCGGTCCAGGGCCAAGCCCAAGGCCTGATTGTTCACGGGCTTTGTTATAACGTCCGAAGCATCCAGTTGCAGGGCACGGATGGCCGTGTCAATGTCGCCAAATGCCGTCATGACAATCACAACCACATCAGGATGATCACTCCCCATGGTTTCAAGCACACTAAGTCCGTCCATGCCGGGCATCCTGACATCCGTGATCACGATCTGGGGCAAAAATGCGTCACAGGCCTTTAGACCGGCTTCACCGTTTTCCGCAGTTTCAACCCGATACCCCCAGTTTTCCAGGACAGGGGATATAACCTCGCGAATACCGGGCTCATCGTCAATGAGCACTATTTTCCATTCCACCTTGGGGGGCATTGCATATCTCCTTAGTGTCCGAACGAAAGCCTGGAAATGGTGTTGGGTAAAAGGCGGGCTAAAATTTTACTAAACAAAGAGATCTCCTTTAAAAAAACGCTCCCGGCCAGCTGTTACAAAAAGGCCGGTTTAGCCGATTTCCCGGGTCGAAAGCGGTAGCGGAACATTTGTACCCAATAGGGGCATTATTCTTTTCATATAGATTTGATAATTGCGTCACTATATCGAGTTGAAAAGATATGTGTCAAGGAGCTTTCCCCGGGCTTTCCCTTTTGACAGGCCATGCAGCCAAAAGCCTGTGCTTTGGGCATATCCGAAAACCCTCCCACAATTGCATATAATTTTTCATCTTATTTGGGTCAATGCAGATTTAAGTTTTTTTAAATAAATGCCGATTTAAACAAGCTGAAAGCGATTAAAATATTTTTTTACATTGAACTTATGCGTATCTTGCTGTATTATTTAGATATTATTA
>JAKSBO010000808.1 GCA_022361095.1 Desulfobacterales bacterium
GCCCACGATAATTACATCATACGTCATAGTCATCCTTTCATAAAAAGAGATCTTTTCGGATTTTGTCGATACCGGCCGCACTGAATATTGATTATGTTTTTTACATCATAACCCTTGCAGCACATAATGAAAGAATATTTTTCTTTCTAAAAAGAATTCGTGCAGATAAAATACAGTCGTATGCAGCAGTCATATCAAAAAAATAAAAGGCATCTTATGATGGTTGTCGGCACAGGGCAAATCAAACTCCGGCTTTTTGACGTTCGCTCTCTTAAAGCCAAACGCGCCATTGTTAAGTCAATGATTGCAAAATTGCAGAACCGGTTTAACATCAGCGTGGCGGAAACCGCACTCAATGACAGCCATGACTGGGCTGAGATCGGATTTGCACTGGTGGGAAACGATGCAAGAAAAATCAATGCCAAAATTGACAAAGTGTTTAATATGGCCGATGAACTGGGGCTTGCCATGATCGCCGACACCCATATGGAGATCATTCAGTTATGAAATATCAACCTGGTCCCGGTTGGTGACGCATATGTATAAGGGCCGCTCTCTTGCCATTCGGACCCTGGCGCTCTTCAATGTCAAAGGGTGAAAACCCAAGTTTTTTGTACAGCAATATGCCGGCTGTATTTCCGTTAAAACACGATACTTCAATGGTTTTTGCAGCATGTTTGACACCGGCCAAGTGCATCATGGTTTTGATCAGGTATTCTGCCACACCCCGGCCCCTGGCCAGAGGGGAAACTACCACATTTCCTAGCCAGCATGTCCTGTCTTGCCAACGATAAAAGTTGGCAAACCCTGCCACATCGCCATTTAGCTCAACCACGGTAGAATCTGAACGTTGATCAATTGCCGCTTGTAATTGTCCAGGCGTTAACGGATAAGTTGCTTTTGGAAAAAAATAGAACAGTTCATCCATATTTTGTGGAAATGAACAGATGGTTTGAAGGTCGCTGCTGAAAAATGGTCGGTGTTTAAGCATTTGTTTCCCCATTAAGCCTATGGGTTAGTGTTTTTTTATGGGAAAGTGCCGATAATTCACTAAGTTTCTTGCATGCTTTGTTGTGGGGCGAGCCTGGGTGTTGATAGGCCTGGTCGACTCATGGCAGTTAGTATGGCTGTTTTGCTGAACAAAATCTTGGGCCCCTGTAAATTTATAAATCCCTGGTCTCTGGCCTGCTGCAGCATTCGTTGGAATTTGCGGGCCGATACATGGAATGGCGGTTCTGCAATTAGGATTTGCCCGTCTGGTTTCAATATAGAAGCCAACTGGCTGAATAATTTAGGTTGATCCGGTACTTCGTGCACCATGTAAAACAACAGAACAAAATCGACCTGTTCGGAAATACCAATGGATATTTCTGAACATTTATGCAGTTTTATTCGTTGTTCAAATTGGGTCCCTGATATTTTGGATTTAACTTTTTCAAGCATGCCTTCCTGCAGATCGACTGCTATAATTTTACCGGATTCGCCGACCATTTCCGCCATATCAAGGGTAAAGAATCCGGGGCCACACCCGATTTCAAGGACAGTCATCCCCTTACGGATATACGGTTTTAAAAGTTTTTTGGGGTTTTGGAAAAGTTTACGAAGTTTACTGTCTAAAGACCCTGATCTTTCGACCGGGCATACATGGGGCTTTTTTTTATTCATTTTTTTATCCCTTTTTTAAGTTAAAGGTGTTTAATTAAAACTTGGCCTATTTTTAAACTGTTCTGCCAAGCCAAGAGCGGAAAAGTTCAAATGCGGTTTGAATATAGCGTTCACGTTCTCCGGTAAGCAGGATGTTATCGCCCATTGTGTGTATTACTGAAAAGACAAGTTCTGAAGCTACTTCAACATCAACATTCCTGCAGGCCCCTATTTTAATGCCCTTTTTCAGCATCCATCCGATAATTGTGTCGGGGGAGAGTTCCGAGTGAACGGGGCGTTCGGCGATTGCGCCGTGGAAAATAGCCTCATGCAGTTCTCCCAGGTCCTCTCTGAAACGAATGAAGGCCATGCATGCGTCTTCAAAAGCAGCCCACCATTCCGCCGGTGTCCGGCAGACAAACCGGTTTTTCATTTCAGTGACATAATTTGAAAGAATATGTTCACGTACTGCTTCCAACATCTCTTCCCAGGAAGAAAAATAGAGATAAAAGGTTCCCTTTGCGGCGCCTGCGGTCTTGGTGATGTCCTCTACCCGCGCATTTGCAGGCCCAATGGTATTGAGAACCTGAAGCGCTGCTTCCAAAAGTTCGATTCGACGGGCTTCCGGGGTTAATCTGCGTCGTATTCTTCCTGTATTTTTATTTTTTTTCATTTAGCTTGCTTTCCTCTAATGACTATCGGTCATTAAATTTAGTGACCGATAGTCATTACGTCAAGCTTTTTCTTTTTAAAGTTTTGGAAACAGTTCGCCGAATTATGAAAAATAGTGTTTCCCAGACTGTAAAACAAAACATGAAGGAAGCCCCATGAATTTGACTCTCATTCAATCCGGTACCATGCCGGGTATAGGCCCCACCCCTGTGACTGCAGAGGATATCGCCCAAATGCCGCCGGAAGGTTATTTTGCCACTCGGCAGTTTGCCGGCGTATCCTCCAGGCAAGCATCCATTGAAGTAACCACCACCCAAGGGGATAAGGTGACGTTGAACTGGCAGGCTTCTTCTGTTGACTTCGGCTACTTGAGGCCCGAGGGGACAGTAGTTCCGGAACTCATTGATGAAGAGATTTCAAATGAAACCATTTCAGTTCAGGTGCAGGGAGATTTAAACCAGGAGGAACAAGAAGCGATTGCCGGCCTTCAACAAAAGCTGTCCGGCATTATGTCCAGCGGCCAGGAAACAGATACAGAGGTTCAATCTTTGCTTTCCGGCAATGAAACACTTAGTAAAATGACCATTGAGACTTCCACCGCCACAATTAATACCCTTGCCGATGAAATGACACTTGTTCCTGAGCCGGTTGCCGGGCCCCAGGAAAGAGAACAATCCTATTCTCCCCAAATCGCCCAAACTGGTCTGGTAGGAATATTACAATCCTGGCTATCCTTTTCAGAGCTTGGAAATCTTATTGATATCGAGACCTGAGTATGACGTGTTTGGTTTCTTGTAAGTGAGCCTGGGTGGGGCTCGATAGACAAGCGCATCCCATAGCTGTTGATGATTCTGCTTGTGGCCAAGACAGGTGCAAAACAATAGTTTATTGTATTAATCAAGCACTACTTGGTCAGCCGGCCATCCATAATGCTATTCAGTCTGTCCAGCAACTCGTTCAATTGTATGAGTACATTGATTTCCACACTGTCCATGGTTTCAAGAACCTGTTGAAGATCCCGGCCATGCATTTTGGCGTGTGCTTCAAAGGCCTGCCACCCCAAGGGTGTCAGGGATAGTTGCAGTTCCTTATTGCTGTGGCCGGCCTGTTTTTTAACCACAAATCCCTGCCGGGTCAGTTTTGACACAAGTTGTGATGCGGCACTCTTGGTAAAACCGAAATGGCCGGCGGTTTGGGTAACATTTTCGCACCGGTTTTCACCTATGCTTTCAATGGCATGGGCTTCCCGGGTTGAGACACTGATTTCATCGGTAACCTCAATGGGTAACGCCTCCACTTCGGCAAATTTGCGGGTGACCTGCATCAGCGTATTGACTATTTTTTTCTTCAGTTCCTGGTTCATGATGAATTAATAAAGAAACTTAACTATTATGACAAGTTTTTTATGGATTCAATGTCGTTTCGGAGAATCCGGTCAGTGATTCCATGCCTGGATTGATTTTTCAGCGGTGATCCCACCTTTCGGCAAATGGGGGCTGAACCCGGAAAAAATTTAAAGGTAATCTTCCCAGATACCCTCAACCGGTTTGATGATCTCATTGGGAGAGACAAGAAGTTCGGGCTTTTGTGCAACCTTATTGCGCCAGTCTCCTTTATTAACAGGTTTCAAGTAAGCGGCCGGTTTTTTGTTGTTATCCCATTAAATGAGATACTTGTCTTACATATTCAAAATCCTGTTTAAAATGGTATAACAGCCACGGGCTGACCTGACATAACATCGGCCGGGCACAGCCCCAACAAAGTTTGAAAGATCTGAGTAGCTTACCCAGACTTTCTTATAGAAAGAATGTTTTATAGCAGTTTAAAGATGGTTAACAAACAGGAGTGAATATGTTTATTGAATTATTACGTAAAAGAAGAAGCATCCGGCAGTTTGAGGATAAACCCGTCAGCGATGATCATTGTAAAATTCTGATCGAAGCGGCGCTTCGTTCTCCAAGTTCCAGGGGCATTAATCCATGGCGGTTTGTGGTGGTCAAAGATAAGCGCCGTATCGAACAATTGTCCCAGGCCAAATCCCATGGCGCAGCTTTCTTAAAAAATGCGCCGTTGGCTATCGTGGTGTGTGCCGATACATCCAAAACAGACGTATGGATTGAGGATGCCTCCATTGCGGCTATTATTATCCACCTGGCTGCTGCGGATTTGGGCTTAGGTTCCTGCTGGGCACAGATGCGTTTGCGCACCCGTGACGACGGCTCCCCGGCCTCGGATTATATTTCAAATATTCTTGATTTGCCCGAACATATCCAGGTGGAGGCGGTTATCGGCATCGGCCATCCGGCAATTGAAATGGACGGGCATGATGCGGGCACACTTTTATATGATCAGGTCAGCTACGAAAAATACAGTTAAAGCAGCTCAATGTTATAAATTCAAGCGTTAAGAGTCTTATTTCACCATGAAGGAGGTGAAGAGCATGGAGAATATCTTCCGGAAATCACTCTTCATCTCCGTCATGCTCTTCACGGCTGTAATTTGGACGCATCTTAAGGGTGCATCTAATAATTAGAATTTTGGTTTGAGTTTTGCAGATGCGTTTTTTTTAAAATCGCATCTGCAAAATTTTTTTTGTGTTAACCCCGTCTTAACCCCCCGTCTGATAAATCCTTTCATACCATCATGATATGTTTTGATCGTGGTGAAAAATGACATGGAGACTAGTTAAGATGGAACCGAAATCGACATGCAGGCAATTTATGCTGCTGCTCAGCCTGTTCACCCTTTCGGCCTGTGTTGCCGGTTCAAATCCGGATTATGGGGCCAAGGTTGTGCAGGAACAGGCAAAGATTGCACAATGGGACAATCTTGACGGTGCACAGCCCATCGCCATCCTGGGAGATCTGATTCAATCCGGTGAACTTGACAACCTGGTGGAAAAAGGCCTTGCTGCCAACCCCGGTCTTACCCAGACCCTTTTAACCCTAAAAATTCGTCAGGCTGAACATCGTAAGAGCAAAGGTGCGCGATTGCCAGAGGTGTCCGCAGGCTATTCCGCACTCAAGAAAGAGGATCAGGACGATGCGTACACGGGAACCGTCACAGTGAGCTGGGAACTGGATTTATGGCGCAAGCTTGCTGACAGTGCCAAAGCCGCCTCAAA
>JAKSBO010000290.1 GCA_022361095.1 Desulfobacterales bacterium
TCTTTATATTCACCAAAGGGTTCGTATTCGTCAAAGGCGTCATAATATCCGGTCTCCACAATGACTTCATCCTCGTCCAGATCCAAACTGCTGCCCCGGACCACGTCCATGACCATATTTTTAAGCTCGTCCATGGACCCTGTAAAGCAGACATTGTTAACAGCGGCCAAGGCAGCGGCTTCGGCGCAATCCTGGTACCGGTTCTTCTCCTTGAAAAAAAAGCCGGTATCCAGCACCCAACCCAGCAGGGTTAGAACAAACATGATGGTCAGGGCAAACATAACGGCAAAATTGCCCTGTTCCGAATTTAAAAGGCCCAGGCTTTTTTGAGCTGCCGGGTTTTTTCGGGGAGAATTGGCCGATTTGGATCTGGGTAACCGGCAGACAGGTCTGATCAAATAAAATAATTCCAATGCAAATGACTTTGTGTTCATTGTTGGGTACCAGGTATCCAGGTGCCGGCTTTATCAAACAGAACCATATCCGGACGTGAGATGTTTTCCGGGACAAACCGCTTTTAAACAGGATGCCCGGTCAAAACCTGGAACCAAACGTATTATGACAGCCCCGGACGTGTCAAGCCCCGGGACGCAGGGAACCGGCAATTGCATGTAAATTTGGCAGAAGACGTGCCTGTTAGTAACTGATCAGCCCGGCGGCAGGCTCAACCTTTGTCAAGTTTCCTGAACCATCCGGGATTCCCCGTTCAGATATTCAAGGACGAAATCAACCGGATTATTCCCCAATCCGTAAAGCGAAACCGCAGCTTCAGGATTATTTTCATATGCCTTGGCAAATTCCGAGTGTTTTATTCCCGCATCATAAAAAGAAAAGGAAGATGCAGCCTTGGCATAGTCTTGCCGGAAATCGGGATGATCGTTCAATGCCTGTTCAAGTTTTTCATTGTCAGCCCCGGACAAATTTGAACTGACGACAATATTACCTTCCGCATCCGAGCATATTGTTATTTTTTCATTGGAAGAGAATCCCAGTGCGTCAAGTGTTTCAGCCAGGATCTCTTCTGCTTTCTCCTGGTATTTTTTTCCATAGGCCAGGATTTCATCCAGGGTAATGACACCATCGTTTCCGGCACCATCCATAAAATCGCTCATTGCCCGGGAAAGATCGGAAGTCCCGGTGCTTTCAACCATTGATCTTGCCTGGGAAGAGATCTCAACCGTATCCATGGTCGTTGCCTGCGTACCGGTAGATTTTTCCCTGTCGGCGGATATTTTTGCCGTCTGTGTGCCCAGGCCTGCGTAGACTTGAAAGCCTGATGATAACCCATTGATATTCATGGCGTTTACCTCCAAAGTATCCCTTTTAAATGTTTGCGGTCAGGGTATATTATTGGGCATTTATTTAAGAAATATTTAAGATTAATGCATAATATATACCATCGAATTATGGCGTTGCAGGCCGAGGATTCCGCCCGGAAGGATAATGCCGCTGTCACATTGGGTTAGGTCCTAAAGCCCATTTTTACCGGTAGCGGAATTTCAGGCGGTAATTTTTTCCATTGCCATTTAAAAGAACACCATCCTTTTCGATGCGGACGACCCGGAACCCCTGGATGGCATCCCCCTCGTTGAGGATACTGTTATTGATGACAGTGATACGGTTTGTGGGGGACTGGTCCCAGGAGATGGCCTGAATTTTCAGGGACTGGTCCTTTAGCAGAGAAATTTCCGGATCAGCCGGTGATTTTGCCGTCACTGGCGCAGAGGCCGGTTCCTGTACCGGAGGGGCTTTAGGTCTTTTGTGGATGCTGGGCCGTGCTGGTGCCGGGGGCGCAGTTTTTTCTGCCGTTTGGTACGGCTTGGGCCCAGGCTTTACCATGGATTCGGGACTGGGTCGTCGGGGGAGGTCCGGTGCCGGCGACACCGGCTTGATAAGGGTGGGCCGGGGCGGTTCCACCGGCGGTGTGATTCCTTGTTTTCGCACCGGAACAGGGGCGGGCACCTCGGCCTTTTCCTGGGAAGGGGGGAGAAAATAGACAAAGGAGATCCCGCCAATGAGAAGGATAAGGGAAATGAGTATGATCCGCTGCGGGATATAGAAGGCTGCCTTTCTGGGGCGCCCCGTCTTATTGAGCCCCCTGTCAAAGGAGGGCGGGGCGGTATGCTGCCTGCTCTCTTTTTCTGCCTGTTCCAGGGCTTTCAGGATTGTGCTCATCAGATGTCCCGGCTGTTTTATCGATTTAAATGGTTAAGAGGGGGGATGGATAGCTGGGGGATTCCATCTCCCCTGCTTTTCCGGAGCAGGGCGATCCGGGTCTCCGGGCCTGCAATGCCGTCCTGGTCGATCCCGGCCTCATTTTGAACTTGCCTCAGGGCATCCCGGACATATGTGTCGTAAGCCGGGGAGAAATTTTCCACAGGAAACCCCAGCTCAGATAACAGCAGTTTCAGTGTAATGACGGCATCCTTTGGGCCATTGTCATTTATGATGTGGTTTTCCCCGAGTCCGTCTTCCCATGCAATATACATTTTCCCTTCCAGAAACGGGCCCAGGGCCGCCATCGGCACCCTGTATCTTTGTTGTCCGGCACCGGTAAAGAGGATACAGTGGTTGTCGGGGGTTACGGCTTCAATACCGGCAAATCCTTTTTCATACCGGGCAGAGATTCTGTATTCAAAAATCACGGGAAGATTCAGTTTCAGGGCCTTTAGCAGATCGGTGTCCAGGGTGAGCAGTTTCAGGCCGCTTCTGCCGGCGGCAATTTTAAAAAAATAATGGTTGGGGGCGATCTGTCCGTCCAGTGCTGCCAGTTTTTCCGGTACTGGCTTTTTCCACAGGGCGGCCATGTAGCCAAAGGCTTCTTTTCTGCTGATGACACTCTGGATACCCAATAAGGTTTTCCGGACATCGCCCCCGTCAAGGGGCGGAAGCTGCGGTGGGGGCCCGGCCCCTTCAACCGGGTTCACAGAGGGACCCTGCAGTGGTCTGGCCATTTTCGCCAAGTCCGGTTCGGGGTTGAGGGAGGGTTCCGGTGCCGCCTTGTTATCCTGGATCACCGGGCTGGCAGTGATTGCAGAGGGGGTCGGTGCCGTAGTTGTTTCAGATATGGCGTTTGCGAGCGTTTTATGCCGGTTAAAGATTCCGCTGGCGTATAATGTATACGCTGCGGTGATGAAGATCAGGGCGGCAAATGCCGCTGCGGCAGCTTTCCGGGGACTGAATTCCCGGGAAACCGGCTGCCGTGGATTTACGGATTGCAGTTCCCGGACAGCGGCGGCGACATGGCGGGCACCCACTTTTTTCCTCTGCCGGCTGTAGGCCACCAGCAGGGCACGGTCGCATATGATGTTGATAAGCCGGGGCACCCCTTTGGAAAATGCATAAATTCCTTTCAGGGCCGAAGGGGTGAACAACGATTGGGGCCGGTTGGCGGCCACGCTGATCCGGTGGGAAATATAGTCCAGGGTTTCCTGGCGGCCCAGGGGGCGGATGTGGCAGCTGATGTTGATTCTCTGTCTTAATTGCCGCAGCTCATGATCGTCCAGCAGATCCCGCAGTTCGGGCTGACCCACCAGGATGATCTGTAGCAGTTTACTTCGCGTGGTTTCCAGGTTGGAGAGCATCCTCAACTGCTCCAGGGTTTCTTTGGCCAGGTTCTGTGCTTCATCAATGAGAAGAATGACTGATATGCCGGCGGCCTTTTTTTCCAGGAGATAGGCGTTCAGGTCATGGGTGAGGTCAACCGGGTCTTCGGCACAGCTTTTAATCCCCAGCTCCCGGTGAACCATTTTTAAAAGCTGGATTGCATTGACCTTGGAGTTGAAGATAAGAGCGGCTTCCGTGTCCGGGCCCAGTTGCTCAAGGAACACCCGGCAAAGTGTGGTTTTACCCGTGCCGACCTCCCCTGTGATTTTGACAAATCCGTCTCCCTGTGAGACGGCATAGGTCAGATGGGCCAGGGCATCTTCATGGCTTTTACCTAAAAACAGGAAGTCCGGATTGGGGACCAGTTGAAACGGTTTTTCCCTTAGATTAAAAAAGGTGTTATACATCTGTGAACTCCATAAATATTACACCACCCGGTTTTATATATGCCTTGATATCGCATATGCACCTGCAGGGGTCAAGTGAATGTCGGCCTGAACCGGGGAGGGGCGCTTTTTATACGTTTTTCCCATGGTGATGATGTTATGATTTTTCATAAGATATTAGAAGAAAAGGAGTATCCATGGCAAAAAAGATCTGGGTTCTGGGCAGCGGCACTTTTGGTGTTCGAGCGGTCAGACAGTTAAGCGGCATACATGGCGCCGGCAGCATCACCCTTGTGGACCCCAGCCCCCGGGCATTGGATCAGGCAGCAGTTAGAGGTATCACTAAAGTTTGCGAAGAGGGGGTCGCCTTTTTACACAAAAATCTTTCAAAGGGTGAGAGACCGGACTGGATCGTCCCGGCCCTGCCGGTTCATTTGGCCTGGGAGTGGGGTTTATTGGCGTTGGGGCAAAACCGTCTGGTACGCTCTCCTTTGCCGGAAATCTTGGTTTCTTCTCTTCCCAACGCGATTACCGGTGATTCAGGAGATATCTATGTCAGCCATGCTGATTTTATCTGTCCTACCAATTGCAGCGAGCCGGATCAGTTTTGCACCAGAACCGGGGAACCGAGAAAAAAAGATATGTATCGGCTCCTTGCTCAAACGGGACAGAAAGGTATGCCTTTTTTTGTAATCCGGAGTCTGCAACTGGGGCCGGGGGTGGGCGGATATCAACCCAAGGCCCTTTTTGATCTTCTGGACAGGATAACGAGTTGCCGGGGACTTCACGCCGTGGTCACGGCCTGCCGTTGCCACGGTGTGGTTACCGGTGGAAAGCGGATCAAAGCTCCTGTTTAAAAAATAAATCAATCTAATAGCGGTATCCTTCCCGGGGATTTATTTAATTTCTGTCAACACATAGGTACGGTGTCCATATATTAAACCGAATCCAGCAAAAAACTCTATTTCTCCACACAATTTAATCGCAGTTTGCTCTATTTTTTTTCTTATTTATTAGGTTACGTACCCAGAAAAATCAGCTCGGAGAGCCAAATGCCATCTTACTTAAATGTTAAGGAGAAAAATTATGGTTGGAAGTGTCGGCAGTAGCAGCAATCTTGTAAACATGATTTCTACAATTTATCAGCAGACCAGCACCACCACTGATACCCAGAGCGCCCAGACGTTCCGGGCGCCTCCGCCGCCAGTCGATGCCACCGGCCCCCCGGAAGACCCCTTGGGGGTTTTTGATACGGTGGATTCGGATTCGGACGGCTCCATATCACAAGATGAATACGATGCCCTCAGCCAAGGCATAATGGAAGTCACCGGAAGCGATCTGAGCGGCAGTTTTGATGATTTTGATACCGATGGAGACGGTGTGCTGAACGGTGGCGAACTACGCTCAGTTATGGAAGAAGCAGGATTTGCGCCCCCGCCCCCACCGCCTCAGCAAGTGGCTTCCGCCTACGAAAATCAGAGCGGCGAAATTTCAGACGGAACAGCATCCAGTGAAGATCTGTTGAGCCGGCTTCTGGAATACCTGGAAACAGGCTCAGGGGATCTTGATACCACGGCATAATCTGCCGCAACTTTAATTTTTAAAGCCGTATATCTGAAGGGCACTGATGAACCGGCCTGAAAAATATGCGGTTTTTTTGCTGCAACTGTGTAGATCCTTTTCTATCCAGCCTGACACCCGTCCATTGAAATTACCGGCCCAATGTTTCATATTTGATGAACCCATAATATCAGGACACCTTACGTATTTTTCTTTCGATCTCGCTTATTTGGCCTGAATCGTCTGTCTAAAATAGTCTCCAGTTGCGTTACAAAAATCGTTTTCCCCCTCTGTGTAATGTGATGGGGAACCCCGGCGCCACTGCCCTTGGCGTTCGTGCCATGAAATGGCATTAAGCATGTAATTTCTGTCAACAAATATGTAAAGTGCCCTATATTAACAATACCTGTAATACATATTGTAATTGAAAACAGGTCTCTTTATTGGGGATCACTCCTATATTTCTGGCAATATCAGGTGATCTGTGAAATAAAACAGGATTATCAATGCGCAACTCTAACTAATAATTCTAAAAGGGAACTGCGATGAAGGGTGTTTTCAATCTTAAGGGGTTTGCAAGTCCCCAGGGCGGCTCGGCGAATAAATCAACAAGACACTATTTCATTAAAATCGCAGTCCCGGCTTTTTTTCTGACAACAGTTGTTTTAACGGCTGTCCACTATGTTGAGTTCTCCGTGGATATGCGTTTGCTCAAGGCCAAGGAAGTCAGCCGGATTGACATTGGTTCGGAATCCATCCACAGGCAGTTTAAAGCCATTACTTCCGATCTGAGGTATTTGGCAACCTCAGGGTATCTCAATAATTTTTTGACGACAAAGAGCCGGCAGGACAAAGATATTCTGGCCCGTGAGTTTTTGGCCATAACACGGACCAAAGGCATTTATGATCAGATCCGGTACATTGATAATACAGGTAAGGAAGTTGTCCGCACCAACAAGAATGTTGATTCGCCATACATAGTGAGTGATGAGGACTTGCAGAACAAGTCCGGCAGGTACTATTTCCGGGACACGATGGATATTTCGTGCCGTGAGGTTTTTGTCTCTCCCCTGGATCTGAACATTGAAAATAAAAAAATTGAACGTCCCCTCAAACCGATGATCCGATTCGGCATGCCTGCCTGCGATGAATTGGGTGAGAAACAAGGGGTGGTTTTGCTGAACTATCTGGGTTCTAAGATGCTTAATAACCTGACTGAAATGTTAGGTGAGGCCCAAAGCAGAACCATGCTGCTGAACAATGACAGTTTTTGGCTGTTGTCCCCTGATCCTTCTGATGAATGGGGTTTCATGTTCGGCAAAGAAAATAGATTTTACAACCGGTATCCGGACAGTTGGGCTTCCTTTTTATCCGAAGGTGCCGGACAGGTTCAGACCGGAGACGGCATTTTTACGTTCAAAACCATTTACCCGCTGGAAGAAGGGCAGGCGTCCAGTATGGGAGAGATGAATAATGCATCCCTGCGTCTGATAGAATCCAGGAATTATTTCTGGATTTTGGTTTTACATGTTCCCCAGCAGCGGATTCTGGAGGAGATCAACCGCCATGCTGCGCAAATGGGTATTCAGCTTGCCGCCATTGCCTGCATAATGGTTCCTTTGACCTGGCTTTACGGAAGGGAGAGGATGAGAGCAAACACGGCAGATGAACTGGTGTCCCGGTCCGAAGAGTTCACCCAGGCAGTGACCGACCAAATCGGAGAAGGCCTGGTTGTTCTGGATTTTAACAAGCAGATTGTGATGATCAACCCCAAGGGCCAGTCGATACTCGGGTGGCGCGAATCTCACCTGCTCGGTGCCAGCATTGATGCAATCATTCCGGAGTTCATCGGGGACGGTGATGATTGCATGCTGACCAAGTGTATGCGTGAGGAGGTCTGCCAGAAGGTTGATTCCCTTTATGTCGGCAGGAAGAGCGGCGAAAACATCCCTGTTTCAGTGACCATTTCTCCTTTATTCATTCACAGCAGGCTGGCGGGCACGATTCTGACCTTCCAGGACATTACGGAGCGTCTTGAGCATGAGGATAAACTCAGGGAGATCGCGCTGCATGATCCGCTTACCGGTGCCAAAAACCGAGGTGAAATTGAAAATATCCTTGAATCAGAAATTGAGCGTGGCCGGCGGTACGGAAATTCATGTTCGGTGTTGCTTTTTGATATAGACAAATTCAAGGCGGTCAATGATAGTTTTGGTCATCCGTATGGGGATAAGGTCATTAAGACTTTGTGCAATACCATCGGCGCCAACCTGCGGAGTTCCGACTCCATCGGACGATACGGCGGTGAGGAATTTGTCGTAGTGCTGCCCGAGACCGGTTGCGCCCAAAGCGAGTTGTTTGCCAATCGTTTGAGAGAAGCTGTCAGGCGAATTCCCTTCTCTTACAAGAATGAGCATGTCAAAGTTACGGTGAGTATCGGAGTGGCTTCCTTTCCTGATTCCGGTAATTCGTTAACCGAAATAATCAAAAAAGCTGACAAGGCTTTGTACCGCGCCAAACAGAATGGGCGGGATTGTGTAGCAGTGGCTGACTGATCTGCGTTACCACCTGGTTTGCTGCCCAAAGCCGCCAAAAGAGAGCCCCAAACACTTAAGGCCCCCTTCTGATAATTACCTTTTGGCTATGATCTTCTCGTTGCAATAAAATTCTAATCCTCGAAATATTAAATATATTCGTTTGGTTAAGATTTTCTTGCGCCTCGAACTCAAACCAAA